>CAYVAP010000264.1:0-6683 GCA_964449365.1 uncultured Bacteroidia bacterium | reverse complement strand
GCGGAAAAAGATGCAGCGATCACCCATCATTCGGGAGTTGACAGAGCACTAGTGCCTAGACCGAGGGGGATAAAAATGGCGATCAACTACCCTGGCGTATGGGGAGCAGGGTGATCATTGGGCCAGGGGAGATGGATGCGCCAAAACTGACAGCGGTCGTACACTGTGTGAGGCACCAGCTCTCTGACCATACGCTGCAGATCGGCCACTGCGCCAGTGGTGTAAAAGTGATATTGACTTTGGCCATCAGCAGACGCGAGCAGGCCATGCTGACGCAGCAAGCGCTGTACTTGGCGGGCCACCGCAGGCGCAGGATTTACGATCTGGGCTTCCCCTGCGACCAGGTCTTGCATAGCTGGCCTGAGGAAGGGATAGTGGCTGCATCCCAGCACGATCTGGTCTGCACCTGCCTCAAGCATGGGGGCGAGGTACCTGCGCAGTAAGTGGTAGGCTTCCACCGAGGTGGTTTCTCCCCGCTCGACCAATTCGACCAGCCCCTGCCCCTCCTGCACCAGGACCTTGACCCCCTGGGCATACATTTGTCGGGCTTTCTGAAAATGCGCTCCCCTAAAGGTACCCTTGGTAGCAAGAATGCCGACCACCCCACTTTGAGTAGCCTGAGCTGCAGGCTTGATAGCGGGTTCCATCCCCACGAAGGGGCAGTCAAAGTTTGTACGCAGGGAATTGATCGCCGCTGCGGTGGCAGTGTTGCAGGCCACGGTGATCAGCTTACAAGGCTGAGTTAGCAAGAATCGTACGATCCGCTCGCTCAAGACGTACACCTCCGTCGCAAGGCGAGAGCCATAGGGGCAGTAAGCGCTGTCGGCTACATAGATGATCGATTCATGCGGCATCTGTCGGTACACTTCCTGCCATACCGAGAGTCCCCCCAATCCAGAGTCAAAAATGCCAATCGCTTGCTCGTTCACAGCAGCAAGCTAGCCAATCTGAAGCAAAATATCAGTCACAAAAAAAGCCTGTGACGACAAGCAAGCGTCAAAAAAACCCCATTGCTACCCGTGATAGGCTTGGTATCACGAGCGGTCAGATGGTTGATCATTTTTGGTAAAGAAAATGGCATTGTCATCGAAGCTCTGAGTCGCTTCCTGCCACTGCATGATCAGCTCAAAGGTATTGTTGGATTTGATGTAGTCCATGTAGCCAGGGACGCCAGTGGTACCTACCAGTTGTTGCAAGGCTGCTTTTTGTCCTTCGCTGGGGGTAGGTGGCAGATGAGAGGTCAACTCGTCGATATCGTAAAGTGCTACCACCACCTCAAAAGGCTCCAGGCCGTAAGTTTCGCAAAAATTGCGGTACTGGGGCAGGCGGGGCTTTTCGATCTCGAGATGGCGAGCCATTTCTTGTTCGGTCATAATCTGTCTATTTTCATCAAAAACCTTCTGTTGCAAACAAAAGTTCGCGAACGTAGCAGATTGACCTGATCTTTCTCACACAAACCTCACCCGGTTTCATTCTTCCAAAAACCACTGCACCCGCAGGTCATCGAAATGGGCTGGACCTGAAGGATTGTGCAGTTGCACCCCTACGGCGTCTACCCCGCGATCCATAGGCACCTCAATGTCATGATATTGCTCGACCACCTCGCCACCACCGGTAAAGAGATCCAGGCGCAGCCAACGCTCCTTCACCAGCTCATCGCCCTGGTAGAGCAGCAGGCCCACCCGTCTCATCTGCCATTGGTCCCAGACCTTGTTGGGCAAATAGTAGCGCAGCCGCACCCGTACCCACATGCCCGGCTGTGGCGTGAGTGCACGGCGATACACCTCGCTCCAGGCATGCTCACCACTCAGGCACAGCGACTGCTCACCCTCGATGAGGGGAAGTCCGCAGGTGAGAGGTAGGCTGTCGCCTTCAAAATCTTCGCTGAACAGAGGCGTGAGTGGCGGTGGCTCACCCCGGAAGGCCTCGTTGGTGTCCATCAAACGCAGTCCCGTCTCGGTCTGCTCAAAGCGCCCCAAACTGTACCAAAAGTAGTTTCGCTTCATGTTTCCCGCCACCAGCAGACCTCCCCGGTGAGCCTGATGCACCCAAAAGAGGCTGTGCGCCACACACACCAGCAGCGCAGCGTAGAGTAGCACCCGCAGGGCGACCACCTGCCGAGCGGCCCATTCCAGCAGCAGCGCCAGTGGCACAGCCAGAATGGGGTAGGTCGAAATCATGGTACGCTGTCCCAGGCTACCGCCGTACCACCAGATTGACCACGCGAAGGCCACGTACATAAACAGGAGCAGGAACACCGCCGAGGCCGCAGCCAGTTGGGGTGATTTTTTCCAGAAGAGGACATAGCCCAAAAAGGGAAACATCATCAGCGGGGTGTAAATCCACCAGCCCGCCCGATAGCCGACCAGACACTCCTTGAAGTGAGGGGATAGCCAGTCGAAGCCTTGATCTTGGTAGCTGTAGACGATCCAATCGCCGGAAGCATAGTGCCAGTAGAGCAATTGCAGGCTGCCCATCAGGCCCGCGCAGAGGCCGCCCAGGAGGATGGGGCCAAGATGGGGCTTGAGAGATGACCACCAGGCCGGGCGAGGCTGTTGCAACAGGGTAAATGCTCCCCAGCCGAGGGGGATGGTGGCCGCCAGGATTTCCGTAGGACGAGTGAGGGCGGCCAGGCCTACCAGCAGGCCAAGGCCTGCCGCAGGGAGGTAGCCCGGTCGCTGACCATAATGTACGCAGAGGAGCAAGATCAGCCCGTAGATGGCAAACAGGTTGTTGTGCGTCATGGCTCCAGTGAGGGCAGCATACTCGGTGTAGTTGGTCCCAAAGGCCATGAGCAGCAGGGTGAACGCCGTGATCTGATCACTGACGAATCGCAACAGCCATTTGCGCAGCGCCCACAGCCCCAGCAACGCCATGAGCAGGGATTCGATGGTAATGGCCAACTGGTAAGGCAGCGAAAATCCATCGGCGGGATATGTCTTCGAAGCAGAAGCCACCGCGTGCGCCACGCCAAAAAAGGGCAAAAATTGCAACGCCTGGCCCAGGGGATATTTCATCACGTAGTTGCCGCTTTCATGCTCGAAAGCCTGCTGAAATTCGGTCCCCGTGGGCTGGTACTGCGACAAGATACCCTCGGCGAAGCGCTGTCCCCTGGCATCTTCATAGATCAAAAACGAGGGTAAATACCAATAATACCCAGAGATATCCCAGCTAATGGCGGCTTCGCTGCCTCCGACCTTCTGCCACTTGGGGTAGTAAAAAAAGGCCAGATACACAAAAAACAACAGGCTGAGCAGCAGGGCCGCCCGCGACCAAGGATTCGCAGTGCGCATAAGCAAGCAGTGAAACAGGCAATCGATCTGATCCAAAAGTAATAGAAAATCCGGAACGAAATGATTGATTTGCGAGGTAGTTGCTTGTGTAGATTGACTCAGAGGCCATGATGCAGAGGGTTTCTTCCTGAGGAGGGTGAAACATCCGTTCATCGTCAGGGTTGATCAAGGTGCAATTGAGGCTACTGCTTTTCCTCTGATCCTATTTCGAATCAACCAATCCGAACTCTTCCCCTATGCGCACCCTCCGGCTTATCCTAGGCGATCAGCTCAACTACGACCATTCCTGGTTTCAACAGACCGACGATCACGTTTGGTATGTGATGATGGAAATGCGCCAGGAAACCGACTACGTGATGCACCACGTGCAAAAGGTGGTGGCATTTTTCAAGGCTATGCGGGCCTTTGCTCAGGCCAAGGAGGCCGACGGCCATCAGGTGATTTATTACCAGCTTGACCATCCCAACAATACTCAATCGCTACCCGAAAACATTCAGCAGCTAGTGCAGGAGTATGGCTTCGAGCGCTTCGAATACCAACTGCCCGACGAGTACCGCCTCGACGAGCAGTTGCGCGAGCTAGGCGAGTCGCTGGGCATTGCCTACGAAGCCGCAGACACGGAGCACTTTCTCACCGAGCGGCACGAACTGGCCCAGATGTTCAAGGGGAAAAAGACCTACCTGCTGGAGACCTTCTACCGCAACATGCGCAAGCGCTACGACGTGATGATGGAGGATGAGAAAACGCCCCTCACCGGCCAGTGGAACTACGACCAAGACAACCGCAAGCCCTACGACGGCAAGGTGCCGGTGCCCGAGCCACTGCGCTTCAACGACGAAGTACCGGAAATTGTGGACCTGCTAGAGGCGCAAGGGGTGAAAACCTTTGGCGAAATCGAGCCAGACCATTTTTTCTGGCCTACCACCCGCGAAGAGGCCGAGCAGGCTTTGGATTTTTTCCTGGAAAAATGCCTGCCCCAATTTGGCACCTACCAAGATGCGCTGAGTCGCGAGCACTGGTCGCTGTTTCATGCGAGGCTCTCCTTCCCCATCAACAGCAAAATTCTGCATCCGCTCTACGTGACCCGCAAGACGGTGGACTATTGGGAGCAGCATCAGGATGAGATCAGCATTTCGCAGATCGAAGGATTTGTGCGGCAGATCATCGGCTGGCGCGAGTACATGCGGGGCGTCTACTGGGCCCACATGCCCGAGTATGCGGAGAAAAACTACTTCCACCACGACCGCAAGCTGCCAGATTGGTACTGGACTGGCGACACCAAGATGAACTGCCTGCACCACGCCATCCGCAATTCGCTCGACCATGCCTACGCGCACCACATCCAGCGGCTGATGATTACAGGCAACTTTGCCCTGCTGGCCGGGGTAAATCCCGACGAGCTCGACCGCTGGTACTTGGGCATCTACATCGACGCCATCGAGTGGGTGGAAATCACCAACACCCGAGGCATGAGCCAGTTTGCTGACGGTGGCCTGGTGGGCACCAAGCCTTACGTCTCTTCTGCCAACTACATCGACAAGATGTCGGACTACTGCAAAAGCTGCCATTATTCGAAGACCAAAAAGCACGGCGACAAAGCCTGCCCCTTCAATAGCCTGTACTGGCACTTTTACGAGCGCAATCGCGACAAACTAGAAAAAAATCCCCGCATCGGCTTCGTTTATCCGACCCTCAACAAGATGAAGCCCGACAACAAGCAAAAAATGATGGAGCAAGCCGAGATCTACCTCGGGAAGCTCGACGAGCTATAAATGGCAGAAGCCCCCGCGAGCCTATTTTGCTTGACGTAGACCGAATTTTGGGAAAATTCAAGGCAGGGTTGAGTAAAGTCGCAGAGGATTGCCTAACTTTTACCGCGTATTTTTGCCCACCTCACGGTCGTATTATGCCCAGGATTGCAAGAGCAGACGTTTTCGCGGCTTTGGAGCGCGCCGCCAACCACATCCGCTCGGCGGCTAGCACCGATGGCATCACCAGCCGGGCTGATATGCGTGCCAAGTTGCGAGAGTTGCATGGCATCGAACGCTTGCTTACCGATGTGTTTTATCGCTTCATCGATCACCGCGACGCCAAGGCGGGCGCACGAATCACAGAAGCAGACATTGCCCATGCCCTTAGCTATGCTCGCAGCCAAATGGTCGACCATTATGACCTCAGCCGCAACGGCTTGTCCGCCTCCGAGATAGCGCGCATGTCTAGTACCGGGCGCGTGGCCGTACAACTAGCGCGTCAGCTCAAGCGAGCCGCTCAGCAAGAAGCGGGGCTGCACCCCGCTGAGCTCTCAGAAATGCTTGACAGCCTCGCCGAAGGACTCTATTTCGACGACTTTGCCTCGGAGTCGGCCGAGGCGCTCGAAGCCTTTTTCTTCGAAGCGCAGCTTGACGCCCTCACCGAAAATAGCTTCAGCCAGATCCTCGACCTTAACCCGGTCAACCCCCGCGAAGTAATCGAGCGCATGATGCCCGCCGCAGGGATGCTAGAGCGCTTGGTCGACATCCAAAAGCCTGATCGGCAGGCCCAGGCCACCGAGCTAGTCGAGGCCCTGCGCGCTCATCTCTACGACCTCTCCGTGATCATCCTCGGTGAAGACGACCCTAGCCTTGATCCTTTGCATCCGGTGTACATAGCGGGTCTCACCCGCAAGGGCGCGGTTATAGGGCTGAAGTCGCAGGTGGTCTGGACGTAGAAAAACTGGAACCAAAACCGCACAAGCCGCCAGCCCGCTTTTCTCAACCAAGTCAGGTGGCTAGAAAACGAGGAAGAACAAAGCGCAAGCTAGGCGAAAGAAATCCTACTTACTGAATCGATATGTCCATCCGAACCGACTTACTTGCCAAGCTCTGCACCACCCCCGGCCCTCCCGGCAGCGAAGAGTTCATCCGCCAGATCGTGCGTGCGGAGATCGAGCCCTTCGTCGATGAAATGACCATCGACGCCATGGGCAACCTCATTGCCGTAAAAAAAGGACGCGAGTCCCGCAAGGTGATGACCGCCGCCCACATGGACGAGATTTCCTTCATGATCACCTACGTCGACAAGCAGGGATTTGCCCGCTTTACCACCCTGGGCGGCTTCGACCCCAAGACCTTGACCGCGCAGCGTGTGATCGTACACGGGCGCGAAAATGTGGTGGGCGTGATGGGCAGCAAGCCCGTTCACCTGATGACGGCCGAAGAGCGTGGCAAAGCCCCCAAGCTGAGCGATTACTTTATCGACTTTGGCATGCCCGTCGAGCGGGTAAAAGCCCTGATTCGCCCGGGCGACAAAGCCACCCGCGAGCGCGACTTCGTGGAGGTAGGCGACACCGTCTGTACCAAATCGCTAGACAATCGCATCTCGGTCTATATCCTGATCGAAACCCTGCGCAAG
>CAYVAP010000263.1:2335-6690 GCA_964449365.1 uncultured Bacteroidia bacterium | reverse complement strand
ATCACCTCGCCAATGTAGTAGATGATCACTTGCTGGGCGTAACCCACGTCATTCGCGGTGAAGAGTGGCTTTCCTCCACGCCCCTGCACGTGCTGCTCTACCGCACCCTGGGCTGGGCCGACACCATGCCGAAATCTGTCCACCTACCCCTCATTCTCAATCCCAACGGCCAGGGCAAGATGTCCAAGCGCCAGGGCGACAAACTGGGCTTTTCGGTCTTCCCTACCGAGTGGAACGATCCCGAAACGGGCAACGTATCCACGGGCTATCGCGAAGATGGCTACCTGCCCGATGCGCTGATGAACTTTCTGGCCCTGCTGGGCTGGTCGCCAGGCGACGATGAGGAGCTGATGAGCAAGACCCGCTTGATCGAGCGATTTGCGCTGGAGCGCATCGGTAAGGCAGGCACCAAATTCGACCTGGACAAGCTCAAGTGGTTTAATCAGACCTACATTCGCGAGCATCGCCGCCCAGCCGATCTGCTCCCCTTGGTACGGGTAGAAGTAGAAAAAGCAGGCTACCCTCTGCCCGACCACGCCTACCTGACCCACGCCATCGAGCTGATGCAGGAACGCGCCACCGTGATTCCCGACTTCGTGCGCGATGCCCCTTTCCTGTTTGTCTCTCCTCAGCACTATGACGAGCAGATGGCCAAAAAGCGCTGGAAAGCCGATTCCCCCGGCCTGATGATGGCCCTCAAAGATCGATTGGCTGCGTTGAATACCTGGGAAGCTCCCGCCATCGAGCAAGCGGTGGAGGACCTCGTGCAAGAGCAAGCCGTCGGCAAGGGCAAGATCATGGCCCCGCTGCGCCTCAGTCTCACCGGCATGAGCGCCGGCCCTGGCGTATTCGACATCGCCGCCCTGATCGGCAAAGCAGCTACCCTAGAGCGGCTGGATCAGGCGGTGGCGGCGCTGGGGGAATAGGCTACTGCTTCGCATTCGAAATTCGTAATCAGCAATTCGTAATTGAAAGTAATTTTAGCCGCTGGTGCGGCCACTGAGTGAGCCAATATGTGGGGGGCTGACCTGTGCCAAAGCCTCCTACGACCCTTTCATATAGGTGAGTGCTGCTGGTCAAGATTCTATGCGAATTGCGAATGGTTAATTACTTAATTCCGAAGGCACTACCCCCCTACCCGACTCACCTCCTCCAACACCGTCAGCTCCGTCTCCACCCACACTGCGAGCCAGGCCTTGAGGTTGGGTTCGCGCTGCATCTCGGGGGCGTCGAAGTAGCGGCGCAGTTGGCTGTGCCCCTCGGCCACAGCTTGCTCGAGTAAGTGAGCATCTTTTTGCTTGAGGTATTTCAGCTCGAAGACAAACTGATGCGGGGTGTCGATAGGTGGCTTGTGTAGCAACAGCAGATCCACGTAGCCACGTGCCACTTCCGGCTCCGAGCGCAGGGTGTCATAGCGCGCCGTTTCGGCGCTGCCCAAGCGGAAAGTGCGGCGATTTTGCCGTAGTCCCATTCAGCCTAAGGTAACTGCCTAGCTGTCAGCACCTTCGACTTTTAACTTCCAACTTTTCACTTTTCACTACGAACTCACCAGACCCTACCCACTCTTCTCCCCCTTGAGCGCCAGCTTATAGGTATCCAGGCAGCGTTGCCGGGCCATCTTGTGGTCTACCATAGGGCGTGGATAAGCGGGGGTGCCGTACTCGGGGACCCACTTGCGGACGTACTTCAGCTCCGGGTCGAATTTTTTCATCTGCGACTCGGGGTTGAAGATGCGAAAATAAGGCGCGGCATCGGTGCCACAACCCGCCGCCCATTGCCAGCCGCCGTTGTTGGAAGAAAGCTCGAAGTCGAGCAGCTTTTCGGCGAAATATCGCTCGCCCCACTGCCAGTTGATCAGCAGGTGCTTGGTGAGGAAGCTGGCCACGATCATGCGGGAGCGATTGTGCATGTAGCCCAGGGCGGCGATTTCGCGCATGGCGGCATCGACGATAGGGTAGCCCGTCTGCCCGGCTTTCCACTTTTCGAATTCGGCCTCATCATTGCGCCACTGGATGGCGCTATACTCCTCCCGAAATGGCCCGGTGGCCACGTGGGGAAAGTTCCACAAGATTTGCATGTAAAACTCCCGCCAGATCAGTTCATTGAGGTAGGTGGCGCTGAGCTGCTTGGCCGTTTTGGCCAGGTTGCGGATGCTGATGGTGCCAAAGCGCAGGTGGACCCCCAAGCGTGACGTGGCTTCGGCGGCGGGAAAATTGCGCTTTTCCTCGTAGTGCTTGATGATCTCTTCATCGGGCGTGCGGCTGGGAAAGGGAATATCGGTCGGGGCAAAGCCCATTTCCTTCAAAGTGGGGATGGATAGCGCCTCTTGCGACCAGAATGGGTCGAAGTCGGTATCGTAGGAGGCCAACTTACCCCCGCTGAGCGTCTCCAGCCAATTGCGGGAGTAGGGGGTGAAGACCGAGTAGGGCTTGCCCTGCTTGGTGAGGATTTCATCTTTTTCGAAGAGCACGTGATCGCGATGGTGCTCGAATTTGACGCCCCGCTCGGCCAGCATCTCGCCGATGATGCCATCGCGCTCCTTGGCGTATGGCTCATAGTCGGTGTTGGTATACACCTCCTTGATGGGGTATTGATCTAGCAGCTCGGGCCAGATCGCTTGGGGATAGCCATAGCGCACCACCATGCTGCTGCCACGCTCTACTAGTTGCTTCTGCATCTCGCTCAGGTACTGGTGGATGAACTCCACCCGGGCGTCTTTCTCAGGTAGTTCATCCAGGATTTCGCGGTCGAAAATAAAGACCGGAATCACGGGCAGGCCCGAGCTGAGGGCGTGGTAGAGGCCCGCGTTGTCGTGCAGGCGCAGGTCGCGACGGAACCAAAAGGCAGCATAAGCATCGGCCATGGGAAAGAGAAATTGGATTGAAAAAGGACCACTGTGCTTTCGAAGGCTTCAGTGTCGATTCAACCCAAGGCAATTTCAATTGTTTCTAGACCAGACAATCTCAGGGCAAGTTCTATCTTTGCCCCACCCCACGTTTTATTCTCAACCACCTATACCTCCCACCCCATGCAAGCCGCCCACGAGCTAAAATCTACCATCGAAGCACATCTGAGCCAACTGGCCCTGGGTGAACACAAGCCTGCCCACTTGTACGAACCCATGGCCTACATCCTGCAGTTGAAGGGCAAACGCATCCGGCCTATTCTGGTCATGCTCTCCTATGAGGCCGTATCGGGTCAAGCCCCCAGTGATGTCCTCAATCTGGCGGCCTCGGTCGAGTTGTTTCACAATTTTACCCTGATGCACGACGACATCATGGACCGGGCTCCGGTGCGGCGGGGCCAGCCCTCGGTACATGTCAAGTGGGATGAAAACATCGCCATCCTTTCGGGCGATGCCCTCTTTGCCCTCTCTGTGGGGCTCGTAGTGAAGGATTTTCCAGCCAAAGCTGCGTCTCTGACGGAAGAATATACCCGAGTGGCCCTAGGTGTCTGCGAAGGGCAGCAGGAGGACCTCGACCTGGCTACGATTCCCCAAGTGGCGATTGCCGATTATCTGGAGATGATCCGCAAAAAAACCGCCGTGCTACTCGGTGGCTGCCTTAGCCTAGGGGCCATCGCCGCCGGGGCACCCGCTGAGGTGGTGGACGATCTGCGCCAGTACGGCGAATATTTGGGTATCGCCTTTCAGTTGCAAGACGACCTGATGGATGCCTTTCCACCCGAAAACTTCGGTAAGGAGATCGGAGGCGACATCATCGAAAACATAAAGACCTACCTCTACCAGCGAGCCTTGGAGTTGGCCGATGAAGAGCAACATCGCCGATTCGCCCACCTCTATAATCACAGGGTACCCGACGAGCAAAAGGTATCAGAGGTGCTAGAGATTTTTCGTCAGATCAACATTCCCGCCGAGACCCAAAACCTGATCGAGGAATACCTAGACCGAGCCACCCAGTTGAGCCAATCCCTCAGCCCCAAAATCGACATTAGCGGCATCCAGGCCTATCTCGGCGTGATCGCGCAGCGGAAGGTCTGAGAGGATCAGTGAAACGAGTTTGAAGTTCGTAGTCAGTTGTTCGCAGTTGAAATAGCTGGTAGGCAGCTTGTTAGCACTAGTACTTCGCATAGGTGAGCCTATTCCCTGATCGTCATCTCATCGATGAGGTTTTGCGCACCAGCAAATTTGTCGATGATGAAAAGCACATAGCGAATATCCACCACGATGGAGCGGGTCAGCTCTGGGATGGGATAAATGTCGCTGGTCATGGCCTCCCAGTTGCCATCGAAGGCAATCCCGACCAGTTCTCCCTCTGCGTTGACCACGGGCGAGCCAGAGCTACCACCAGAAGATTCGCAGGTGTTGATAAAGCAAGCGGGCATGATACCATCCA
>CAYVAP010000263.1:0-2325 GCA_964449365.1 uncultured Bacteroidia bacterium | reverse complement strand
TAATCCTTGGCTTGTTACAGCTCCTTTAGCTTGCCTGGCACCCGATAGTCGATGCTTTGCGGGTCCTCTTTTTCCATAACTCCAGCCAAGGTAGTTTGGTATTGGTACACGACTCCGTCTCGCGGCTCATAGGGCTGCACCGTGCCGTAGCTGATGCGCAGGGTAGAGTTGGCGTCAGGATAAAAGGTTTTCTCAGGATACACCTTCATCAGCGCGGTGAAATACGTCCGACGCAGCTCACTGATCTGCTGATCGAGCATGCCCATCGACATCGCGATGTTGCTGCCGTAAAATTGAAGCACGCCATTGGCAAAGCGCAGCAGCGGATCTTGGTTGATGAGCGTACGGTCAGGGTTGACCAGAAAGGACGCCAAGCGCCCTTGATTAGTGGCCATTGATTGGGCATAGGCGGCTGCGGTCCACCGCTCGACCCGCTCGGTGAGGCTTCGGTTGACGGTCGGATCTTCCGCCTCAGCCATTGCTTCGGCTTTGGCCGCCTCCATGCGCTCGCGCGCCTCACGCTTCTGCTTAAACTGCCACCACTTGAAATCTTCGGGCTTAGGGGCGGGAGCCGGTTCTGGAGCGTCATCTTTGACGGCCCCGGCCTGCTCGCCACCCAGCTTGCCGCTGGCGATTTCTTCGAAGATAGGAGGATGAAGCTCCTGGGGCAGGTTTTGATAAAAGTTCAAAAAATGGGCCACAAAGATCTGCTGATCAGTAGGATAAAAAAACGCCTCGAAGTGTGCTGGCATAGCCGCCTCCACTTCTTTTTTGACTTTTGCCATGGCCTCGGCCCGATCACTGCGCACCGCTGCTTGCAGGCGACGCAGCTTGCTGTAGCTGAAAAAGACCCCCTGCGAGGCGATATCGGGATGCACGGTGGTAAAAATCAGGTAGTTGTAAAAGCGCTGATGGGCGCGTTTTTTTTCTAGCGCAGTCTCCAAGTCCCCGAGCAGGTTGCCATAGGCCGCCTGTCGCTCAGGGGCGGCCTCGACCCACGCTTGAAAAGCCGCTTCGGCTTTGGCTTTTTTGGCCACGATGCGGTAGCGATCCAGCATCTCAGTCTGACCAATAAAGTACTTGTAGGCATTCATCAGGCCCGCGTAGCTAGAAGAAAGCGCCAGGCGCACCGCATTGTCCGCGCGCATGGCCTGGTCCATGATGGTGGCCACGTCCTCCATGATAGCAATGCGATCAGGGTTGTGAACCGTGAGCTCTTGCTCGATGGCGTGCGAGGTGAGATAGCGCTCAGTAGAGCCAGGATAGCCCATGATCATAGAAAAATCGCCGACCTCAACCCCTTCCAAGGTGATGGGCACGTAGTGGCGAGGTTGGTAGGGCACGTTGTCTTCGTCGTAGTCGGCGGGCTTGCCGTCGGGGCCTGCGTATACCCGCAGCATCGCGAAGTCGCCCGTGTGGCGAGGCCACATCCAGTTGTCTTGGTCGCGGCCAAATTTACCGATGCTGCTGGGCGGCGCGCCTACCAGACGCACGTCGCGAAAGGTCTCATAGACGAAGAGGTAGTAGGCATTGCCTTCGAACACGGGCTTGATTTTGGCGTCGTAGTGGGTACCCTCCACAGCCTCTTTCTCCAAAGAAGAAATGATGGCCTCGAGGTCGCCGATGGGAGTACCATCATCATCGAGCAGTTGGTCGGTGACCTCCTCCGAGCGAATGAGAAAAGCGGCGGTACTACCCTCGATAGGAAGCTCTTCGCTTTTGGAGTAGGCCCAGAAGCCATCGCTCAGGCGATCGTTGGCCTCGGTAGAAAGGTCCGCGATCGCATCAAAAGCGCAGTGGTGATTGGTGAACAGTAGCCCCTGCGGAGACACTGCCTCAGCCGTACAACTCCCGCCGTCGAGCACGGCCACCGCATCCGTCAGGCTGGGAGCCTCAGGATGATAGACGCTATCGATGGGTAGCTGAAGGCCCATGGCCTGCATGGCTTCGGCATTGAGGGCTTTGAGTTCAGCGGGCAGCCATAGGCCACCAGTGCCCCCGTGTAGGTCTGCCAGGCTATTTTGGGCCCAAAGCGGAGGGCAAGAAAGCAAAATCGTCCACAGGAGGGTCAGTAGGGAAAGGGATCGCATACAAATATGGCTTGAGGTTGGGATCATGGGAGAAAAGGGAGGCGAAAGATACACAGGGCGCGCCAGCCTCCCAAGCCAGTCGCAGCCTTTAGCCTCAAGCTTGTCGATCCTGACTCGTCGATCAAAGCGAGGGAAATTGCTGCGACTATCGTTTTATTCTTTACCTTTAGGCATAGGGTATGTAATCTTGTGCATTTTTTGCCCGGCGCTTTTGAATCCCCCAAAGGGCACTAAA
>CAYVAP010000262.1:0-6707 GCA_964449365.1 uncultured Bacteroidia bacterium | reverse complement strand
TGGCAGCTACGCATACTTTTTAGGGGGCCGACATCGATTATTCTTACCTCAGTGTCAGTCAGTAGTTGCGAGTGGGTACCTTTGCCCTCTCCGTGGGAGGCATCAACTCCGGCCCCATGGAGGTGCGCACGACCTTTCAGCCAGACGGGACGGGAGAGTTTTTTTATGCCATCTATCTGATGGGGGCGCTGAGCTATTCCAAGCAATTGACCGATCAGTTTAGCTCGGGCGCCACGGCGCGGTAGATTCACGAGCGACTGGCGGAGTTTACGGCCACGACTGCCCTGGTCGATCTGGGCTTTCTCTACGAAACGGATTTCAAAGAATTGCGCTTTGCGGTGTTGTTGCAAAACTTTGGCCCCAACTCTACCTTGCGCGGCTCCCGAGAGATCGATACCACCTTCAACAATCGGGGCATCAACCCTGATGTCTACCCGGCCCCGACGGTGTTCAAGCTCGGGGTATCTATGGTGCCGTATCGCTCTGATGACAATCAGCATGCCCTGACCACCTTGGTGCAGCTCAATCACCCCAACGACAACGCCGAAAACCTACGCCTGGGGATCGAGTATGCCTATCGGCAGTTGCTCTTCTTGCGAGCGGGCTACAAGGTCAACGTCAAGAATCAGAGCTTGCCTACGGCTGGCTTGGGGCTACGCATGCGCATGGGGCGCTATCCGCTCATGCTCGACTACGGCTTCGATCCCCTGCAATTTTTGGGTACCGTTCACCGGGTAGGGCTTTCGCTCAACATCCAACCCCTGGAGGACCGCTCCTGAAGCGAACCACCAACCACCGCCATCATCGATCATTGTTTACTGGCCACAAAGCATTCTGATATATGCGCCGACTGATCCATTTTGCCCTCTTGCTGGGTAGCTTGCTGCTGCTGAGCTGCGAAGGTTTCTTTGGAAGCCGCACCGACACCAGCTTTTTGGATGAACCTACCTACGACAACCGAGCGGTGGCCTATGTGCCCGTGCTGCCGGTGTGGGGAGATTTGGTTTATCCTACCGACGTGATCGCAGGCTTCGATGAGTTGATCTACGTGGCTGACTCCGGGCAAAGCCAAATCATTGCTTATGATCAATCGGGCCGCGAGCTGGGTCGCTTTGAGATCCCGGGGCTGAGTGCCATTGCGCAGGACCGCCGCCTCAACTTACTGGCTACGGGAACCGCTGAGCGAGTGGTAGCAGGCGAATCTCTCACTCTGGCCGCGATCTATCGCCTCAACCTCCATCCCAATGATCAATATGGCCTGCAATATGCCGAGATCGACACCGTGATCGTCCACCCCAATTACTTCCGGAGTGGCGATCCCCTGCCTAGCAATCAGGCAGTGAGGTTTACTGGGATCTGTGCCTTGGGCGACAACCAGTACTACGTGAGCCGCCGGGGCCTCGCCAACAATCCCGCTCAGTTTGGCGGACCAGACAATTCGGTGCAATTGTTCAGCACGGATGATGAGTGGCTTCAAAGTGTACAAGTCAGCACCACGCTAGGGCAGGTTTCGGACTATTTCAAGTCGCCGGTAGCACTGGGCAGTCCCATTTCGCCGCCGCAGTTGGAGCCAGGTGATCGCCGCTTGAGTACCGTGAGCAGCGATTTTTTGTTTTGTTCCAATGATCCTGATGCGCCGCTCAGGGTGCAGTATATCCGGCTCAATAGCGGCGATGGAACCGCACGGCCAGTGTATGAACAGCAGATTTTTTCGGCAGATTTCAGCTTGTCCAGCGATTACCTGTATCGCCCCAATCGATTCGTAAAGCCCGCCGACGTAACGGTGGCAGGAGATGGTAGCCGCTTTATCTTCGTGGTAGATGCGGCGCTCGATTCGCTGTATCAGTTTAGTCCCAATGGGCTCGAAGGGCTGGAGCCTCCGGCGGGGTCAAACCAAGAGCGCTACATCATCACCTCATTTGGCGGTACGGGGCAAAGTTTGACCCGATTTGACGAGCCTCGAGCCGTGGCCTACATGCGGGGAACTGTATACGTCGCCGATGCTGGCAACGGGCGTATCCTGCGCTTTCAGCTCACGACCGAATTCGATCAGTAGCTCAAAGCTCATCGACGATGTCGTCGTACATGTCGCGGGGAGGAACCTGACCGTTGGGGCGGGGCGGTGATTGAGCGAAGAAGTTATCGGCGTCTTCTTGCTCGTGCTGATCCATCTGCCGGGCCAAATCTGCCGAGGGGTAGTAAGCAGGTAGCTCCATGCGCTCAAAGTCTTGCATCCGCTCTAGCTGGGTCTGCAAGAAGATCTGCATCTGCGAGAAAACCTGATCGCGCCGACGCACTAGCTCGGTGATTTCACGCTGTACGCTGTTGCGGTCATCTACCCCTTTGCGCAAAATGTCTTGGGCACGAGCCTCGGCCTCCCGAATCTTGAGCTCGGCTTTTTGCCGGGCGTTTTCGACCGTATCTCGGGCCGATTGCTCAGCTTGCATCAGGGTGCGATGCAGCATGTCTTCCACCTCTTTCAAGGTACGGTAGCTAGCTTTGGTGCGCTCCAGCTCTTCTTTGACTTGCTGGTAGGACTCTAATTGCTGTGCCCACTCCTGAGCCAGCGCCTGCAAAAATGCCTCTACCTCTTCTTTGTCATACCCGCGCAAGGCTCTTTTGAAGGTATGTTGCCGGATTTCTTGGGGAGTGATCATTTCGAAATCGTTAGTCGCCACCGAATAAGTCGACGGTCATCACTACACGAAAGTAACGAATTATCCTGGCTTAACCATACCAGGCGGTTGACGCTGTGGATATGGCCCTCAAAGCGGGCAAAATCGATGACTTTCAGTAAGTCAAACTGGTAGGCGTCCCATAATTTGAGGGTCTTGTCGCGGCTTGCGGTAACGAAATAGTCCCCACTGGGGTGAAGGGCAATATGGTTGACCGTAAAATTATGCGCAGGAATGCTGCGCAGCAGCCGAAACTGCTGTCGCTGATCCCACACCTTGAGGTGGGCGTCGCGTCCTCCGCTGAGCAAGTAGTGGCCCGCCGGGTGGAGCTTGAGGGCAAACACAGAGTTGTCGTGCGCCTGCCAACTGTGCTCTACCTGCCCACTATGACGGTTGAAGTAGTAAATGTGGTGATCGCTGCTGCCCAGCAGCCAATGTGTGCCATTGGCCGTCGACTCGATACTACGCAGATGATTTTGGCCAATACGGGCGTAGCCCCGCTCGCTATAGTCCGCTACCCGCAACACCGATAGCGCGCCGTGCGCATGCAATATCCAGAGCAGGTCTCGTTCCGGTTCGTATTCGAGGCCATAGATCGCCCCTTTGGTTTTGCGGTGGGTATGCACCACCTCCTGCCGAGCCAAATCGACGATGTAGACGGTGCCATCGCTGCCGCCAGCCATCAGATAGCCGTGAGCAGGCGCTAGAGTAAGGGCATATACCGCCGTGCTAGTCTGGATGATGCCACTGCCTAGATCTTCAGGTCCTTGCAGATCCCAGCGAGCCACTACGCCGTCATCGCCAGCGGTGTAAGCATATCGTCCCGCTGCGTCGGCTACCAAGGCAAAGATGGAGCCTTTGTGCCCCGTGTACTCTCCCAACTTGCTCACTTCGACCTCTGGTCGGGAATCGGTCATATGATCAAATGGATTAAGGCCAGGCAAGCTGACCAATTGGCTAGACAAGTAGCCGTTCTCATCGGAAAAAAGCAACTCTCCTCAAGGCCTGCTTTCCTGGGGTTTGATCATCGGCTGGCTTCTGGGCATTCGCAGGATAAATTCTGTGCCCTCTTTTTGCTGGGTATTGAGCCGGACCGATCCCGAAAGCGAGTGGGCCGCCAACTGTGTGGCGTACAGGCCCAGGCCCAGGCCCTTGGAGAGGGTCGTCCCTCGATAAAACATCTCGAAAATGCGGGGGGCTACTTCTGGCGCGATGCCGATGCCATTGTCGAGAATGCGCAGCTCCATATCCCCCTTGAGCGAGAGGGTCTGAATCTCGACGAAAGGGTCGGGGATGTCGCGGCGGTGAAAAATAATGGCGTTTTCAATCAAGTTTTTGAGCGTAATTCGCACCAGCACAGGATCGGCGACCACTTCGAGCCCTGGCATCACGTCGAGGTGAAAGCGGATCGCGTGAAAGCCATCTAGCTCAGCCATTTCCTCGATGACCGATGCGAGCTCTTCGATAAGGTTGAGGGGTTTGGGTTGACCGTGGAGATGCTTGATGCTGCTAACTTCCAAGAATCGATGCAGCATAAAATCCATTTGGATGGCCTCCTGATTGATCATTGCGAGGTAGCGCGTGGCATTCCCGTCTCGATCTTCGTGAAGTGCCAATTGGCAGAGCCCCAACAAACGCGCTACCGGCCCACGGATGTCGTGGGCGGTGCGATAAGCAAAGGTATCGAGCTCTTTATTGACCTCTTTGAGGTCGCGATTGGCAAAGCGGAGTTCTTCGGTGCGGCGAGCCACCAGAGACTCCAACTGCTGATTGATCCGACGCTTGCTGCGGTATTGCTGGTAAAGAATGCCCGCGAGCAGCAGCAAAAACAGCCCGATGGCGATAGCAAACTGAATCTGGTAACGCTGGTTTTCCAATTCGGCTGCCTGGGTCTTGCGCTGCTCTTGCAAAAGGCCAATCTGGTAGCTCTGCTTTTGCGCGTCAAACTGGGCGTTGAGGCGCTGGGTAAGGTCGCGGCGCTCCAACCGATCTACCGAGTCTTGCAATGCGTCGAACTGCTGCCATTGGTGTGGCAAGCCCTCGGACTGATTGGTATGTAGATAAAATGAGATGTATCGCTGCCGATTTTTGAGCAGTAGGTCGGCCATTTGGTAGCGCTGGGCGATCGCCAAGCTGCTATCGAGCAAACTGGGTACCTGGCTATACCGCTGCTGGGCCAGGGCCAATTCGGCCTTCAGGCCTAGCAGCTCGGCTTCTTGCTCTGGTTGATCGACTCGGACAGCCAAGGCCAGGGCCGTGCCCAGGTACCGCTGGGCGGCTCCGAGTTGTTTGCGCAGAATGTTGACCCGCGCCAGCCGATCGAGGACGATCAAGGTGGTCGAGGGGGCACCCTGCGACTCCAACAAGCCCAAAGCCTTCTGATAATTTTGCTGGCTTTGATCGTAATCTTCTTCTCTGAGATGAAAATCTCCCTGCCGAATCAGGCTCCGTACCAACGCAGAATCGTGGAGGTTGGCGCTGGCCATTTGCTCGGCAGACTTGGCGTAGTCATAGCTCACACTCCATGAGCCATTGCCCCAAAAGGCATCGCTGAGTCTGAGCTGGGAGAGCATGGCTCCCGTCGAATCTCCCATCACTTCATACCGGGCCAGGGCCTTGAGCAGGTACAAGATGGCTTGCTCGTGATCCTTGAAGACCAGAAACCCTACCCCTGCGTGATAGTGGGCATAGGCGGCGCAGGCAGGGTGAGGGCGCTCTTCGCAGAGAGCCGCAGCCTTCAGGTAATGGTTGACGGCCAGGCGCTGATAGTTCAGATCGCTACGCTCTAGGCGGTACAGATCTGCCAGCAAAAGGTAGCCTTCAGCCTCAGCCAGCAGGTTTTGTTCCGATTGAGCCAGCTTGAGGCCCTGCTCGATCAAGTCCGTGGCTTGAGGCATGGAGGTCTGCGCCACCTTCTCGGCTTGCCGGTACAGAGCACGCACAGAAGACGACAGAGGCTGATTCGGGCTGGAGTTGGAGACTGCTGATTCGCATCCGGCGATCGCAAGCAATGTAGCAACAGCTAACAACAGCCCGAATGGGTGATGGACCGAGGCGTTCATTCGGGCGCAGAAATTTTTTTCGTTTCGTCGCTTTAATTTATCAAAAACTTAGGAGATCCTCAACCTATCTCCTTAGATTTTTCTTGGCATGCCGATCTTTTGCGTAGGGTAAATAATCGGAGAAAATTATATTTGGTCTCCAGGTGGGGGCCTTGCCAAACTGGGCGATTTTTGCCTGATTTACTTGACTTGATCAGCTATTTATCTCTATGTCTTCTCCTACAGCTTCCGTCTTGCGTGGTATGGTGCGTGGCCTGGGCCTCATCCTGCTACTGGTGCTACTCTATTTGGGGAGTGTGATCGGCTATGCGATGCTCACGGATCTGCAGCCGCCCGAGCAAATGGCGCTTTCGACCGAAGGAGCCGCTCGCGCGAGGCAGGCACCCGACACCCTCACGGTGCTTTCCTGGAATATCGGTTACGCTGGTCAGGGCGCTGAAGCTGACTTCTTTTATGACGGTGGTCAGTCGGTGCGGCAGGCAGAGCCCCGGGTGCAACAGTACCTCGATGGCGTGGCTGAGCAGTTGCGTGCATGGCGAGAAGAATGCGATCTGTTTTTGCTGCAAGAAGTCGACCTGGATTCTCGGCGCAGCTACGGCATCGATCAGGTCTCAGCCCTGGCCGAGGCGCTCCCGGGTTACGCCTATGCTTTTGCGGTCAATTATCAGGTTGGCTTCATTCCCATCCCTCTGCTCGAACCAATGGGGCGAGTCAAGGGTGGCCTGACCACCTACAGCCGCATCGAGCCCCGGGAAACGCTGCGCTACCAATTCGAAGGAAACTACGACTGGCCCACCTACCTTTTCTTTCTCGACCGCTGCTTTTTGCTGCAGCGCTTTGCGCTAGATAGCAGCGACCGCCAACTAGTGGTGATCAACACCCACAATTCGGCTTACGACGACGGAAGCCTCAAAAAGCGCCAAATGGCGCAACTCAAAGCTGTGCTCCTGGCCGAGTATGAGCAGGGGCA
>CAYVAP010000261.1:0-6717 GCA_964449365.1 uncultured Bacteroidia bacterium | reverse complement strand
ATGACGTTTAGATAGCTAAGATAACCATTGGAGGACTTTTGCCTAGTTTTCAAATCGAAACAGATTGTGGTTGTCTGCTGTTAGACTGGCCCCAAACGCCTACAGCTGTAGGTGATACAGCTTTTTTTAAGGGTGAGATATAACAGAACTACCCAAGCTGGTTTTTTCCAGCAATTAATTGAAGTTCGAGCCAACATACCCGAAGGATCAAGGGTACTGATGCTTAGTGGAACGGTACTACCTGATAGCTGAGTGCGGCTCAGCCAGGGCAAGCTCGCCAGGCAACTTCCTGACAGACAGCCCCCTCATCCGAACTCCGAAATTTTTTGGTAAAAAGATTGGTTGGAGCTTTGAAAAAAAAAAAAAATCAATAGTTTTGATTCAAGCAATGAAAACAACCAACCAGCATGATGAACGTCCCCCTCTCTTAGCCTTTTGTATGAGAACTCGTGGTCTGCATGCGGACATCAGTCGCATTGCCACTTCGCAATGGTGATGGGTGATATGTAGTGCCATCTCGGGCCATTTGCCCTCGGCTATGCCATGCGGCAAGCGGTGCATCATATTGGTCTGGCTCTCAGCCTTGAATGTTTACCTTAATTGATTCGTTATGATGAAGTATTTGTTTGCCTTGATGATTGGGATAGGTTTACTATGGACCTCGTATGATGGGGCTTGGGCAAAGGAATCCCCTCTCACAGATCCATCTTCCAGGTATGGGAAACCTACTGCCCAGGGATATGCACATCCCGAATTTTGTCCCCTAAATTGTACTTGCGTAGCTGGCGGAGGTGATTGTTTTGACCTGACCTGCGGGCTGTGTCCTGCTGATGATGACGATCCCGGGCATCTCTAATCATTTTCTATCTTGGTCTATTTGTCATTACTTTGAATTCAAGGTGTTGCAGCAGGTAACTTTCGTTACCTGTTGTATATCATTATATAACAACTTAACGTTTTCACCATGAAACATATAGCAAGAGCCTTCTTAGCATGTGTGTTCTTTGCTACAATTATCGGCTGCGAGGAGCAGGCTGAGAATCGAGAGGATCTGAGCAAATCGTATTCTACGGCATGGATACTCGAAGATTCCCTCACGTTATCGAGTTCAGCACAAGACACCATCTATGATGGTTGGCCCTACTTTATCCATAAACATTTTTATTTGTTTAGCTTCTCTAGTTATCAAGCGTTTCGATTTGACCAGCATGGAAATATCCAAGCAACAGTAGGCAAGGGAAAGGGGAAAGGACCGGGCGAAAACCTCTACATCCAAGCCATCACCGAAGTCGATTCACTGGTAGGATTTTTTGATAATTGGCAGCAATCTATCAGATTGTATGACCAAACTGGTGAGCCCCAGGGCTCTCTGAAGCTAGATTATGAGAAGGCTGATAACATCTTTTACATTGATGCCGATTATCGGGCATTCAATTATTATCGTGGCAAATTCTACAATTATATCGGGTATGGAGAGGTTCATCATGGGGATCCAACGTATTACGATTTTCCCATCTTGGGTATACATGACCTGAACGGGAAGCTATTGACGTTATCGGGGGAGCGAGATGCGGCGTATCATGAACACCATATTCCCTACGCTCACTCGGTATACGTGGCGATTGACTCTTTTTCTGAGCGAATACTCGTTTCTCAAAAAGCATCTGATAGCTGGGAAACGTATGATTTGGAGGGGAATTTCCTTGCCAGGTATGGTCAAAAGGGCAGCAACATTGCTGATCAAACCTGGCCCGACGTTGGGTTTTACGGGCAGGCCAGCAATGCTACCCAAAGGAAACAAATGGTAGAAAAGATCTTCTCAACTCCGCAGTACAATTTTCTCTGTGCCATCGGACCGGATTACGTCATCAGGTCATATCGCAGAGGGGTCGAGGACTATGAGGGCATGTTCAACTTCCTCGACAAACCGCATTACCTCCAAATCTACGACCGCAACGGACGCCTGCTAGCCGATGAGCCAGCCCCCGACTTACACTTCACCCCCGTGGCGTACAAGGATGGGCTACTGTGGGTGAGTTTGGCCCGGTCTTACGACGTCGATGCATATAGCTACACGCTGTATGGCTATCGATTGGCGGTAGAGACGAAAGGAGGAAGTCGCGGCTAGCCCGACAACTTCCTGATAGACAGCCTCCTCATCCGAACTCCGAAATTTTTTGGTAAAAAGATTGGTTGGAGCTTTGAAAAAAAAAATAAATCAATAATTTTAGTTCGTGTAGTGAAAACAGCCAGCTAGCACGAGCAATGCTCCTCTTCATTTAGAATCCTATTTCCAAGCATGCGCCCTGCGAGTGGCAGTGGTGGTCGCAGCATCCTTTATCCTTGCTGCTGAGCGATGAGCTTGTGAAAAAAACTATTCTTGTGTCAACACCATGAGCACGAAATGTAAACATAAGTTTCTACTGTCCGCCGTATTGGTGATGGAACTAGGTTTACTGCTTGGTTTTGTGTTACTAAAGGTATCAGGGTACTGCTTAGTGTATATCCCAAGCCATTCTATGTTTCCGACTTTGTCCAAGGGTGATATAGTCTTCATGGAGCCTTTGGCGCAAATACAGCGGGAAGACATTGTTACACTTCGTGTTGAAGGATCAGAGAGCGAGTTGCTCATCAAGCGGGTGGTTGGACTTCCGGGAGACACCATTTGGGCGGATCAGGGACGAGTTACGTTGAATCGCTTTCTACTGATGAACTGCGAGGCTGATCAAGAAGAAGACATTTGTCATTCTGCCTACACCAAGTTGTTTGATTCATACCGGGCATGGAAGGTCTTGCTGGCCAAAAGTCGAGAGCGCAAAGCATACGTGGTGATTCCTTTCAAGGGGATGGAAGAAAATTGGGAAGAATATCAGCGAGAATTCTATGTGCACATGGTGCGAGATCTTGTTGATTGGGAAGAGGAAGGAGCTGATCGTGATTATTACTTTTTGATGGGAGATTTTCGATCAAACAGTGTTGACTCGCGATACTGGGGATTGTTAGCTGATGAACAACTTGAAAGGAAAATGAGATGCCTCTTTTGGACTTCCGAATCTATTTGATGACGCATCCGAGATATGCGTGCTTCTCAACAAGATACACATGTGGCGTTCTTTATTGACTTATTTCAAAAACACTTATCTTATCATTATGAGTATAATCAAAACACGTCTGCTAGGTGCTGCGCTGCTGATTGCCATCGGGTTGGTAGCTTTTTCATTCAGCACCTTTTTTCAGCAAGCTCAAGCTAAACCAGCTGTTAGGTGTGATGGGAATCCTGAGAATTGCTGTACGCTAGGGTCTCCATTGGGTAATCTTGAGTTTCCTGGGGATGATCTCGTATTCTATGATGACGGAGAGCCTAGTGATTGATTGGCCAACAGTTAGGATCTGTGCTGTGATTATGATACCGCCTATTTAGCGCGTTGCTCTTGTATCACATTCGAAATACGCATCAGGTCGATAATTCATGGTTTAACATGCTGATTGTTAGCCTCTTGTGTCAACGTCGAATGGTCAACCTCCCCATTCCATCAGGTTTAGGTGGTATTGTCCACAGCACTCTCTTTTTGGTAAGCGCTTTCCAAGCACCCAACTTGATTCAATTCAATCAAGTAGGGTGCTATATTCGATCACATTCAGTCCTTCTACTTGCATGATACGAGTTAAGTCTATCCCTATGAATATCAAGCAGTTATTCTGGTACGGATTATCACTATGCTTTCTGAGTGTGCTGTGTTGCTGCGGTAGCGGCGGGTATCAGTCTAAATTGAAACATGCGGCGACCAATGTCTGGACGGTTGAAGACATACCAGTCGCGAAGCAGTTAAAGGGGGTACCCATGCAGCAGTCTGATCAGATCGGTAAGCTGGCCAAAATCTTTTTGTTCGAGGATCGATACTTCGTCTACACTTCACTCGGCCCTGATGTAAAGGTGCGTATCTACGATCTTGCTGAGCAGGAGTGGTACGATACTGCTCCTGAAGGAAAAGGCCCCGGTGAATGCCTTTTCCCTATGCATCTATCATATGATCCCATAAAGCGGCATCTCTGGATAACCGACGGTACGACTCGTAGGCTTCTCTGCTATTCGTTAGATAGCGCATTGATACGTCGTCCCCTTGCCCGACATTCCTTAAAGGAAATACCACTCGACTCCGTCATGGGGCATTACACGTTCTGGCTTAATGATACGACTTTCATGGTTGGGGAAGCCTCCCATCATGGTCGGTTTTCTTTTATCAATCATGAAGGGAAACTGATAGCCGAGAAAAAGAGCGTATTTCCGCCCAAAATGAACCCCCAGATAAGCGATGAAATGCATGCGAGTATATTCGAAGGACGCTATATCCCCAATCAAACCAGGACCCATTGGATGATCGCTGGACGACGATCAGATTGGATCGAAATATACGATTCGGAATGGGAGTTTGTGATGAGTAGTTTTGGACCAGATCACGTAGTACCCGTTACCAAAACCATTGATGTAGCAGGCTATACAAGCCTCACCAGTACCAAAGAAACCACAACCCCCTGGGCAGGGGTCGGCGCCACTGACAAGCACTTTTACTTATTGTATGCTGGAAGACGACGCATCGATACCCCCGAGGGCGCGCCTAGTAGCTGGTACTATTCCGGAAAGAACGTGTTCGTTATGAATCTAGAGGGGAGGGTAACGCAACACTATCAGCTCGACAGGGATGTAGTAGAGATAAAAGTGACTTCCACAGGAGATGTATTATATGCGATCGATGACAACATCCCAGACATCATCCGCTATGAGCTGCCTCAATAGATATCTGCTGATCATCGCTTGTTGGATAGGAGGGTTGTTCGTCAGCGGATGTCAGATCAACCAAAATTCTGCTCAGCGCCATGGGGCTGGTGGACCAGAACCAGCGTCCTTATCGTTGCCACTCGACCAGATGAAGCTATTGAGCCCTTCATCACCTGATTTTCTCCCTTTGCCAGCGCCTCCTAAGGCCGCACCCTACACCCTGGTAGGCTATTTGGATGCCACTTGCTCCGTCTGTTTGGCTACCCTAAAATGTGGAAAGACGCCATGCTAGTCCTTTCCTCCCTGCAAGAAGTAACCCTTATCTTCGTGGCATATGGTCAATCTGAAGATGCAGTTACATTTGTGGCGTATGATCGTATGAGCTTTTCCCAGCCGATCTACTTCGATCGCGCTGATACCTTTCGTCAACGCAACGCCAGCGTCATCTCCGAAGGCACTAGTGCGATCCTGCTGGATGAGACCAATCATATCATCTGGCAGGGAAACCCTGTGTTTGACCCAAGCTGGCTCGAACAGGTACAGCAAACCATCCGACACCAGTAAGAGGCGCTTGATTTTGATCGGCGATTCACTCAAATTGAGTGCTATGTACAATGCAAACACGCTTTGGGCCATCACCATCATCTTGGTGGCACTGATCTCGCACAGTTGTAAGCCCTCAACCTCGACTCAACCGGACGCAGAGACTCTTCCCACCTCCGCCCCCTCCCCCGCCAACTGGGTGGATACCGCCCGGGTCATCGCCGGTACTTTCCAGCGCGAGTTGCTCAGCCAGGGCAAGCTCGCCGCGCAGCGGCAGGCAGAATTGCACTTGGCCCTAACAGGCCCCATCATCGCCCTGCCCGTGGCCAACGGCCAAGCCGTGGCTAAGGGCCAGCTCATCGCGCGGCTCGACGCTACCCCACAGCAGCAAGCCTTGGCTCAGGCCGAGGTGGAACTAGCCCAAGCAGCCCTCGAGCGCCGCGACCGCTTACTAACCGCCGGGCACCTAGAGCCTGACTCCACCGCCGTCCCGGCTGAAACCTGGAACCTCGCTACCCTACAAAGCGGCTACCGCGCCGCTCAGGTCGCAGTGAACCAGGCCCGCTACCAACTGGCCCAGACCGAGCTGCGCGCGCCCTTTGCCGGGCGCATCGCCGACCTCAGTGTACAGCCCCACCAGCAGGCCAATCCCGCCGAGCCACTCTGCCACCTGCTCGACCTCGATCCCCTGCGGGTCGAGTTCACCGTGCTGGAAACCGAGCTGGACATGGTCGCCTCGGGAGCCACGGTACAAATCGAACCCGTAGCCCTCCCCGGCCAGACCTTCACCGGGCGCATCACCGAGGTCAACCCCCGCGTGGACGACAACGGCCTGCTGCGCGTCAGCGCCCAGGTGCGCAACCCCCAGCGCCAGCTCCTACCCGGCATGAACGCGCAGGTGCGCCTGCAGCAAGCCCTCCCCGACCAACTCTTCGTCCCCAAATCCGCCGTGATCCTGCGCCAGGGCCGCCCCGTGGTCTTCGTCTATCAGCGCGACACCGCCTATTGGCACTACGTCACCCCCAACCTCGAAAACAGCCAACACTACACCATCGCCGAAGGCCTCGAAGCCAACCAAATCGTCATCACCCAAGGCAACCTCAACCTCGGCCACTTGGCCCCGGTGCGTATTGATCAGTGAACAATGAACAGTGATCAGTGATCGAGGAGGGTGATCAGAAAGGTGATCAGTGATCAAGGTGATCGCACCCCATTGATCACCCCCGGATCACCCTCGATCACCCCGGATCACCCTCGATCACCCCGGATCACCCCGGATCACCCTCGATCACCCTCGATCACCCAGATCACCCGGATCACCCTCGATCACCCCGGATCACCCCGATCACCCTCGATCACCCAGATCACCCGGATCACCCTCGATCACCCCGGATCAC
>CAYVAP010000260.1:0-6744 GCA_964449365.1 uncultured Bacteroidia bacterium | reverse complement strand
TTGGTCAGCCCCTACATATTGGCTCACTCAGTGGCCGCCCCAAGCGGCTAAAATTGCTTTCAATTACGAATTACTGATTACGAATTTCGAATGCGAAGCACTAGCCGCTCACATTTGGGTTCACACGCAGAAACGGAGCCACGGCACATCTCCAATAAGGGCGCGGCATGCCGTGGCCCTACGATGACACCAACAGAAAGAGACTGCCTTGGATAAAGACAGCCTCACTTGCCCGAAACGAAAAAAGGAAAGAGGACAGGGGTTTGAAAAAATGACGATTGATTTAGTGGTAAAGTCCGAAGCAGGCAAGATCCGCGACTGAGTCGGAGGGTGCTTGTTTGGGTATGGGTGTAAAGATGACGCATAGCATAGTCAGCATGAATTCCATCCCGGAAAACAGGTTTTTTTCTACTGGTTTTCCGGTAGAAAATGTTGAAGCACCTTGGCCATTCTCCCCAGGTTGGCCGGGCAAAATACGTCAATCGCCCATCGAGCCTTGCTCTCTACTTGCTCAGAGCCATCAAACCGTTGGCTAATCTTCAATTTGATTTTTTCGCACAACGCGACGCGCTACCTTTGCGTTGAACCATTGATTTTCTCCTCCGTTTCTGCATTCTTCCCTTTCTCTGCTACTACTGGATTGGGAACAAAGTTGGTTACCATTTCGAGTTGACATAACTGCTTAGTAGTTAGCACATTCAACTTCCAGCTTTTAACCAAGAACTTTGAACTCTTTCCACTACCCACTCGCAGCTCACCCTTTTAAGCAGAGTCTCTTACATGCTGAAACTCAAATCCCTGCGTATGTCCACCCCTGCCATTGATCCGGTAGCCTTTTTGGGTACGGTGGCCCCTTTCGACCGTCTGCCTCAGGATTTAGTGGCTCAACTGGCAGAGGAAGAGATGGTACAGCGCGACTATCCCGCCGGCACCAATATCTACGAGCAAGATCTTTCGGAGCTACACGAGCTATCGATCATTTCTCGTGGTCGGGTTGAAAAGCACTTCCTCGGGCCCGAAGGACGCAAATTATATCCAGAGACCTTCGGGGTCGGCGACACCTTTGGCGCGATTTCCATTTTGCTAAACAATGGCGCGGCCATTCGCTCGGTGCGCACTCAGGAGGACACCACCCTCTTTCAGCTCCCCAAGCAGCGCTTCAAAGAGCTGTGTCAGACCTACCCGGCCTTCTATGAGTTTTTTACTCATCAGTTTGGGCGGCGCATGCTCGACGGGGGCTACGCCCAGATGCTGATCGGCAAACCCCAGGGACCGTCTACCTTTCAGGTTTCTGACCGGGCCTTCACCCAGCAGATCAGTCAGCTCTTTCATCCCAACATCAACCTCTGTACCACCGAGACCAGTATTCGCGAAGCAGCTCGCTCCATGAGCTATTTTCGTCAAAACTACGTGCTGGTGGTGGATCCCGAGCGCGAGCCCGTGGGGCTGGTGACTGATCGTGACCTGCGCGAGCAGGTCGTAGCCGAAGGCCTGGACGTCGGCCTACCCGTGGGGCAGATCATGCAGACACCCGTGCGCGAAATTCAGGCCACCGCTTTTAGTTATGAGGCCATCTTGCTGATGTTTCGCTACAAGGTCGACTACTTGGTGGTGCGCGAGGGCCAGCGCCTGGTCGGCATCATCAGCCTCGACAAGCTACTCAATGCGCAAGGCAAATCGCCCTTCATCTTTGTGCAAAGCATTGCTTTTGACCACGATACCGATTCTCTAAAGGAAAAATGGGCAGAGGTGCCCAGCATCGTGGATCATCTGATCGAGCGAGGCACCCGCCCCGAGATCGTCAATCAAGTGGTGAGCGTGATCTCTGATGCCATCGCCCACAACATCATCCGCCGCGCCACCGAGCGCTTGGGGCCGCCGCCGGCCAGGTTTGTCTTTATGGCACTGGGCAGCGAGGGCCGCAAAGAGCAGACCCTCAATACTGACCAGGACAACGCGATCATCTACGAAGACCTCGGCGGAGAGCAGCGCCGCGAAGCACGGCATTACTTCCTGCGCTTAGGGGAGCAGGTCTGCGATGAATTGGCCGTAGTGGGCTTTGCCTACTGCGATGGTGGCCTGATGGCCAAAAACAGCAAGTGGAATCACTCCCTCTCTCACTGGCAAGCCAATTACCGCAAATGGATCACTGAGCCCGGTGGCGAAAATGCCTTGATCGGCGGAACCTTTTTCGACTGCCGCGCCATCTACGGCGAAATAGACCTGCTGCAGAAACTCCGCCGCACCATTTTTGCCAACCTCGAAAAGGGGGCCGGGGCCTTCTTTGCTGCGCTAGGACGAGCCAGCCTGGTCAACAAGGTGCCCTTATCGATGTTTGGCTCCTTTCAACTGGTAGGGCAAGGGCCGCGCAAAGGGGTCAACATCAAGCGGGCCATGAGCATTATCAGCGATTTTGCCCGCCTCTATGCCCTGCAGCAGCAACTTCCTGCCACCAACACCGGTGAGCGCCTGCGGCAGCTCAGCGTCAAAGGCGTTCTGCAAGACGCTGAGCTAGACGAGCTCTTGCAGTCTTACTACTTCATGATGCGCCTGCGCCTAACGCATCAGTCTCAGCAGTTGCAGGCCGGGCAGTCACCCGACAACATCATCGACCCCGAGCAACTAAGCAAGATCGAGCGGGTAACCCTCAAGGAAATTTTCCGCCTGATCGAGAAGTACCAGAAGCGGGTGAGCATTGTCTTTACCGGACAACTGAGCTAATGACACGAATGCGCCAGCCAGAGTTGCCAACAGAGGGCATGGCTGGCTGGCGTACCTTCATTCACCGCTTACTTGACCTGAAAGCGCTGCTGCCGGCGGTCCTGCGTGGTAATAACCTGAATCCAGTAGATGCCCTGGCCCCACCCATCGACCGAAAGCTGATGGCTGTGCATACCGCGCGGTTCGCTGAGGGTTTGGCGGTGTACCTCGCGTCCCAGTTGATCGATGACCAACATGGTTACCGGCCCAGCTTGCTCCAGGCCATAGCGCAGGGTGACCTCGTGCTGGGCAGGATTGGGAAATACCTCTAAAACAGAAAGGCCTGCTCGCAGCCAACGCACCGAGCGCAGGGGGCTGTAGATCATAGCACCGTCGAGATCGACTTGGGCCAGTCGGTAGTAGAGCTTAAGGGGGCCTATTTGGCCTGCCCCTCGATCGAGGTATGCCTGCGAAATCTCGCCTCGTACGCCGGGCTGCATAGGGATGCGCTCGATCGTGGTGAATTGCTCCCCGTCGAGCGAGCGCTGGATCAGGAAGTGGCTCCCCCAGCCATCGGCCAGGGCAGACCAATCGAGGATGGCGTCGTCCCCTTGTGACTTCGCCGTGAAAGCTAGCCATTGTACCGGAAAGCTGACCTCGCTCCCCCGCAGAAAGAAAGTCGAAAAATCGTTGACCGAAAATTCCACCCAGTGGCTACCATCCGGCCCTTGGCCCAAGCCCACCGCAGTGGGAGAGAGCAACTGCTCGCTGCCCACCCCGACTTCGCCCAGGCTGCCGCCGTGATCCTTGGCCAGTACTAGGTCTTGGAGGGTGCTCACGGTGGGGTCTACCGCCGCCAAGGCTGCCCATTCCGCCGGCAACAAGTACAGCCTCAAAGACACTGGTGAGGTAGGCGCAAGCTCCGTCTCGATGCGAAAGCTGCGGTGTAGATAGTAATGCGATTGGTAGGGGAAAGGCGCTTCGCCGTGATCGAAGGTTTCCACCGTTACCCGCCCCAGGGGTTGATTTTGGTCATGCAGGCTGATCAGGGCCTCGTCATATTCATCCTGAATTTCCAGCCAGGCATTGACCTGATCCGAGACGCAGGCCCCATGCTGTCCGCGCAGAGCAGTTACAGCCGCCGGCCCCGTGGCACAGCGCACGCAGGGAGTCCCGGCCTGGTTGAGGGGGCCATTCGAGGTCACGGATACGTTGTCGACCTGATACGCTTCATCGTTGGCAGTGAGAAAGGTGCGCACGATCACGCGCAGGGTGTCGCCGCTGACGCTACTGACCGAAACGCTCTCCCACTGATCATTGTTGAAATTACCGCTGCGGTCGGCAATCAGTACTTCGCTACCTCCATCCAACTGGTAGTAGGCCCTGAGGTAATCGACCGGGTCGACCGAGTTTTGGCTACGAAGGTCCATTTGCACGTTGACCGAAGTTTCCTGGTCGATGGCTATGGGCTCTGAGCGCCAGACCACTTCGCCGTCTGTGTCGGTGGCTTGCAGGTAGCCATTGTCGACGGCTACCACTGCGCTGCCTCCTGCGTTGCTCAGGTCTAGGGCCCAGCGAGTGGCGCCGAGGTCCTGGGTCAAGCCATGGGGCAACTGAAAATCCTCCGTCCACAAGTTGGGGTAAGGACCTCCGTTCCAAGGCGATAGGCTGCTGCCAGGAATGGGCGATTGCATGGTGCCATCGGGCAGCTCCCAGCGCACGATCAGGTGATCGCCGCCCCCGCCTTCTTTCATGCGCCCTTCGAGGTAGTAGCGGCGCCCCGCCTCCAGGGTTAGTGTCGCGGATTGGGTGGCATATTTGTCCCATTGGGTACTAGCCGCCCAGCCAGGTACCGAAGTAATCAAGGCCAGGTTGGCCGGATTATCATCAGTGCTGAGGTATAGTTCGCCCTCGTCGTCGCTGGTAAAGTCGATGGTGTAGATGCCAGTCTGCGGAGCGTGGAGGTAGCCTCGCAGGCGGACGCCGTAGTTGTCGTCGATATTCACCGCTGTGGCCAGCTCCGTGCGCCGATCTACTTCATCGGGGAGATCATTGTCAAAATCGATCGTACTGAGGTTGGTGCCGCTCACCCCACTCCATTTTTCGTAGCCAATGCTGCCCCTGGCAGGCAGGGTGCCTTCGGCATCACAGCTCACCGGAATGATCCCGGTGGCGAGATCGGTGTTGCCGTCCTGGTCAGTTACGGTGAGGGTAACCGAGTATGCGCCTGGCTCGAAATAGCTGTGATTGACCACCGGACCACTAGCCGTGGTGCCATCGCCCAGATCCCACTGATAGCTCAGCAGGGGGCCATCCAGGTCATAGGAGCCGCTGCCATCGAGCCGATAGGCCGGTGGCAGTGGCGTTTGCTGGCTCACCTGAAAGCGAGCCGAAGGGGGCGAAGCGCCCGCACAGTCGGGATAAATGTCGCGTTCGACCACGGTCGAGAGGCCATCGCTATCGGTTACGGTCAGGCGAATGCGGAAAAAATACAGCACCCCATCGCAGCCAATCGGGGTTAGGACGGCCTGCGTAGTGGGGCCGACTACGGGTGCTTCGGGGTGATTGTGGTTGTCGTGGTGGAGAAACGTCTGCCATTGGTATGTGAGCGCGCCGGGTGGATCTTCCGCGTCGTTGACCACCGCCGAAAGGTTGAGGGTGGTATCGTTGAGGTAGACAGCCACATCGTCGATGCTGGTGCTATGGATGATCGGGGGGGTATTGTTGAGGGAGATGATCAGCGAGTCTACGCTGCTGCTGCCAGTGTCGCTGACGGTAAGTTTGACCGCAAAGGACTGTGGCGTACCTGACGGGGCCGTGAAGGTGTGGCTGGGATTGATGGCGGTGCTCGTGGACCCATCATCAAAGTCCCAAAGATAGCTGAGCGAATCCCCGTCGGCGTCGGAAGAGCGGTTGCCGCGAAACGACACCGTGAGCGAGTGGGTACCCACGGTTTGATCAGCGATGGCTACCGCCTTGGGCGGCTGATTGTCAGGGGTGTAGATCACCCGCCTGATGACGGTACTGCCATTGACGTAGTAGAGGTTGCCATCGGCAGGGTTGACCGCCAGGGCGGTTACGTCGCCGCCGTTGAAGATGAAAGGCTCGACCGAAAGGGGCTCGAGGTTTGGGTCGAAGCGAAAATGGCGAATCCAGCCGGTGCCATAATCGGCATGAAAATAGCTATCCCGATAGGCTTCGGGGTAGACCGAATCGGTGTACCAGGCCCCGCCCATGGAGCAATTGCCCGTAAAGCTACTACCAACCACCGGGTTTCCGGCTGCGCCCATATCGTAGGTGGTGCCACTGTGGCGTACCCGGGCGGTGCGCCCGTTGCGCCAATCAAACACCGGCGGGGTGTGAGCGGGTAAGCCGTTGGTACCAGGCTGCCACAGCGGATCCTGGTAGTTTCCTTCCAGGCTGATGCCCTCGTACCAGGGCCAGCCAAAATTTTGGTCCGGGCCATCGCAGATGTTGAGCTCTTCGCGTTTGTTCCAGCCTACGTCGCCGATCATTAGCACACCTGGATTGCCGTCGGCAGGGTCGAGGCTACCACTGCCAGGTTGCAGGATCATCCGGCAGGGATTGCGCAAGCCGCGCGCCCAAAGCCGCGAGGGCACCGAGCGGGAGTTGAGCGAATCGTAATGCGGATTGCTGGGAAGGCCATCTCCCGTCATAGGGTCAAGGCGGATGATCTTCCCGTTGAGCGAATGGTCGTACTGGCTACGATAGGCCCCGATGTTTTCATCAGCACTGATGATACCTGCGGCCAGGGCTTCGCTGATCCATCCTCCGCTGATAGGGCCGCCCTCGTCCACCGTGTTGTAGCTGGCGCCATCGCCACAAGCAGCGAGCAGGGTCCCGTCGGTACCAAAAACCAGCGAGCCCACGTGGTGCGATTGATGGGTGGAGGGAAAGCCCAGGTCGGGGGTTTCTCCTACCAGCACGGTGCGGCTGAGCGGATCGACGTTGAGCAGGTCGATGCTCGCCTGAGGATTGGTGATCTGATAGCGCGTAATGCGGCCAAAAGCCTGAGCAAAAACC
>CAYVAP010000259.1:0-6761 GCA_964449365.1 uncultured Bacteroidia bacterium | reverse complement strand
ACTGAGCAGCACCCGCTGCTCGGGCTTTATGCCCATTTGCTGGCGTAGCTCAGCCTCGATGTAGGGTTGGGGCACAAACAAATCTTCGTCGATGCCCCAACGGTGGAGGTAGGTTTTCTCGGGAGCCACGCCAAACCAAGCTTGCATGGCCTGCACCAGTTGCAGGTTGTCGCCCGTGATGAGAGCCGCAGCTTCGAGCGCCTGCTTTACCTCGTGGCGGAAAATGGGCCATTTGATGGCGTAGCGCCATCGATCCAGCCAGGTTTCTTCGGCCTGGTTGCTCTCCCAACGGTGTGCGGCGGCGATGCGCTGGTTGCGTTGCGGCGGATACTCCAGGATATCGGCTCCCATCGAGACCATCACCATGGGCCGTACGCCAGCGCGGCGCGCCCAGGCGCCGTGCGGGGTGACGTTGATGGGATTGACCAGGTCGACCTGGTGGTCGAGCAATGCCTGGCGCAGCCGATCGCCGCTACCCAGGTAGCTGAGATAGGTCAACTGCCCGCGGTGGGCAAAGCGAGGCTTGATCCGCACACAGCGCACCCCCGGAATCTCGTGCTCCGAGAGGGTAAACACCGTTACCTGTACGCCTGCTGCTTGTAGGGCCTCAGTCCACTTTTCGGTATGAAAGCTGTTGGTTTCTGCTACGACGCCGATGTGCATGATTTCTAATCGCAAAGCTCGAATCCTGCTTTGAAATAGGTACTTTCGTGCGTGAAAGCCAAAATCGATATCCTCGCATGAATTTTCCCGAATCTCTGAGCCTTGTTTTTCGCGACTATCCCGTGGTGGTGCATCAGCCGGTGCAGTGGGGCGAGCTCGACATTGCCTACCATGTCAACAACACGGTACACGCCCGCTGGAGCGAAACCGGGCGAGTGGCCTATTTTCTGGAGTATCAACCCGATGCCTTCACCCGCCACGAGCTGACCGAAGGGCCTATTCTGGCCAAGCTTCAGCTCAAATACATCGCGCCCATCTTTTTCCCCGATACCATCTGGATCGGTACCCGGGTGATCGACCTGCTCGATGATCGCTATACCATGGAGAGCCTGCTCGTGAGCGAAAAGAACGAGCGACCCTGCGCCCTGATCAAAGCTATGCTGGTCAATTATGACTACCGCGCGCTGCGTAAAATCGACCTGCCAGACCGTTTTGCCGCCGATATTCAAGCCTTCGAAGCGCGCATGCTACACCATCGCAAAAGCAGTCATTTGTCCGAAGACAAATGACTGCGTCAATGGGAAGAGGAGGGCAAGTTTGGGGGAATAAATACGACACAGGGAGTATAGTGCGTCATTCCCTCTCTTCATTGACCGAGACCAACTCTTTACTTTGGCAATACCACAGCATCGATCACGTGGATCACGCCATTAGACTGCATCACATCGTAGGTGCTGATGCTGGCGGTGTTACCGTTTTCATCTTTCAGCATGACGTTGTGCTCGCCGTTCATCATGGCCATGAGGCTGCCGCCGCTCACGGTTTGAAGCGTAGCCGTGCCATTGCCCTTCTTGATGGCCTTAGCAATGTCGTCAAAGGTCAGGCGTCCGGATACGACGTGGTAGGTCAACACCCCAGTGAGGGTCTTTTTATTCTCGGGTTTGAGCAACGTCTCTACCGTACCCTCTGGCAAATTTTCGAAGGCATCGTTGGTGGGAGCGAACACCGTAAAAGGACCGTCGCCCTGCAAAGTTTCGACTAGGCCCGCTGCCTTGACTGCGGCTACTAGTGTGGTGTGATCAGCAGACTCGATGGCGTTGCTGACAATGTCTTTGTTGGGGTACATGGTTTCGCCGCCGACCATGACGGTTTTGTCCATGCTACCGCCTTGGGCTTGAACTATCCCCAAGCTGAGGACGGTCAGCATGAGAACGAGAGCTGTTTTCCAGAAGATTTTCATCGCAAACATTGATTGGATAGAGTAAAAAATCATTTGTCGTTATGACAAATGCGACTGATGTACGATTGAGGGGAGAGGGATGGATTTCCTAACTCGAAAAAATATTTCCGAAGCCTCGGCCCACGGCTAAAAAAGGATCATTCCGACTCGAACACAGAGATCGATCTTGAGTTGATATTTAGTGTTATCTTTCTAGCAGAGCAAAAAAGCCTCCCTCCCCCCCTCGCCTAGCTTGTTATCAGATCGCGTGTCTACCCCCCATTCATCCTACATCGACGAACCAACCTTGGTCGACTTGCTGCGCAAGCAGGATAGAGAGGCAATCCCTCACATCTATCGACAGTATCGCTCGGCACTATTGGGGGCTATCGTGCGCATCGTGGGCGAAGCGGAGCTTGCAGAGGATGTGTTGCAGGAGTGTCTGGTAAAATTTTGGCGGCACGGGCCGAGCTACGACCCGGCTAAAGGGCGCCTTTTTACCTGGATGCTCAATATTTGCCGCAACGCTGCGATCGACAAGACTCGCTCCAAGGAATATAAGTACCGAGCGGAAATCCGTTTGGATGGAGGCTTCGTATCTGAAGTAGACCATCATAAGGCTTATGAGCTGGCAACTGATCAGATCGGGCTGCGAGAAATGGTCGAAAAGCTCGATCCTAAGTACCGAGAATTGGTAGAATTAGTATATTTCGGTGGACGCTCGCAGCGCGAAGCGGCTAAGGAGCTTGACTTGCCAGTAGGAACGGTCAAGACCCGACTGCGCAGCGCGCTTGGCACGTTAAGAAAATGGGTAAAACAGTAGACATAGCAGCGTACATCGAATCAGGCATACTCGAACTGTATGTCGCTGGGGTTCTATCCGCAGAGGAGGCTGCGGAAGTCAGCGCTACGTCTCGCCAGTATCCCGAGATTGCGGCAGAAATCGCTATGATCGAAAAAAGTGTGCAGGCCTACGCCAGCTCCTACGCCCCTACCGATCACGACGCCAGTGGTATCCTCGCCTCAGCCATGATGGCCATCGAGCGCGAAAGCCAATCTCACCCTGAAGCTGACGCCGCTGCTGCCACAGAGGAGGCGACGCTGCGCCCCCTCCATGAGCCGAGGCGCTTTCGGCCTTGGATGATCGCTGCGGCAGGGCTTCTTCTGATCAGCCTAGCGGTCAACTTATGGCTCTTTTTCCGCTGGCAAGAGACCGATCAGCGACTCGCTACCCTCATTGCTGAGCGCGACATGGTCGCTCAGCAGCGCGATGACCTCCTCGTGCGCTATCACAGCACCGAGGAGATGCTGGCCCACCTCCAGGCTCCCAGTAGTCAATCTGTAAGGTTGGCTGGTACCGACCTCTCCCAAAGCAGTAAACTACGCCTGGTATACAACCCTGAAACCCAGCGCTTGCTGGCGGGCGATCTCTCTGGTCTGCCTGAGCCTCCTAGCAACAAGCAATACCAGCTCTGGGCCATCATTGAGGGCAAGCCTGTCGATGCTGGGGTGCTCGATTACCAGCCAGATGCCCCGCAATGGGCCAAAACCATCGAAGGAGAGCCTGCCGCATTTGCTATCACCCTAGAACCTAGAGGCGGCAGCGTAGAGCCCACCCTGGATCAGATGTATGTGATCGGTGAGGCTTCCTGAGTAGCTCTGAGGTTGAAACGAAATTGGGGTGAGCGCTGCCTCACTTATTATCTACTTCATTTACCTTTTCCATCAAAGCCTGAAGCTTCTCTGGGTCGAGGCTGTTGCCGGTGCGTACGCCCGAGCAGATGTCTACCCCAAAGGGGTGGACAATGTCGATGGCCTGCTCGATGTTTTGGGCATCGAGCCCCCCGGCGAGGAAGACTGGCACCGGGACGGCCTCGACGATTTGGCGGCTAATGTCCCAATGGTGCGTACGCCCGGTACCGCCTAGCTCTTTGATCGGCAAGGCAGGATTGCCACTGTCGAGCAAGATCGCATCTACCTGCGGAGCCAGATGCTTGGCCTGCTGAATGGCACTTTCGCCCACTACGTGGATGACCTGTACCAGCTTGACAGTAGGTAGGGCCGCCCGAATTTCCTGGTAATGGCCTTCGGCCAGGGCATCGACAATTTGTAGGGTGCTGGTGTGCACCTTGCGATGATGCTCGATGATGCCCTCAGCGCTGGTTTCACTGGTGAGCAGGAAGGTAGCGATCGGCGGCGGTATGTGTCTGGCAATGGTTTTGATTTGTGCATCGGGGATCACGCCCGGCCCACTCGGCATATGACCGACCAGCCCCAGAGCCGCCGCACCTGCTTGCATGGCGCACTGAGCTTCGTACATGCTGCCAATGCAGCAAATCTTGACGCGGATCATACTTCGAGGTGAATCAATTCATAGTAGAGCTTTCCGATGGGGAGGCCCATGACGTTGTAAAAATCCCCTTCGATGCGCGAGACTCCGATCATACCGATCCATTCCTGGATGCCATAGCTACCTGCCTTATCAAAAGGGTTGTAGTTTTCCAGGTAGTAGTTGATCTCGCTGCTGTCGAGTTTACGAAAGGTAACCAAGGTTTCGTCGGAGATGCTCTTGAAGCGCCCCTTGTGAAAGATGGTAGCACCTGAGATCACCATATGCGAGCGCCCCGAGAGCATGCGCAACATCCGGATCGCATCTTCGCGATCAGTGGGTTTGCCGAGGACTTCGTCGTCGACGGCCACGATGGTATCAGCGGTGATGACGATATGTTCTCTGGCCAGATCATCATAGGCTTTGGCCTTATTTTCGGCAATGAGCACTGCCACCGCCCGGGGATGGATGTCTTCGGGGATATACTCACTGACAGGGCGAGTGACGACCTCAAAATCAAACCCAGCGTCTTTGAGCAATTGCCGTCGGCGGGGTGATTGAGAGGCAAGAATCAGCGGGACTTTCGTCTTCATGCAAGCATTAGGATAGAAGATGAGATGAGAAGGGAATTGGCGGAGCGAGAAAAGTGCTTTCGATTACAAATCACTGATCACAAATTTCGAATGCGCAGCACTAGTGAGCGTTGGGTTCGGTATCATCCATTTGCTCTATCACCTCGCTGAGGGCTTGGTAAAAGGCTTCTCCGTATTTGCGGATCAAAGCGTTTTTGACAAAACGATAAATCGGCACCCCTAGTTCTTCCCCCAGCGAGCAAGCCGGTGAGCAGATGCTCCAGCGATCATAGTTGAGGGCATCGTAGTCTTTCAGCTCAGTGATGCGCACGGGGTACAGGTGGCAGGAGATAGGCTTTTGCCAGTCGATCTTGCCATTTTGCCAGGCTTGCTCGATGCCACACTTGGCCACGCCGTCTTGGTCAAAAGTCGCATAGGCACACTCTCGCCCCTCTACCAAGGGGGTAGAGTAGTCGTTGGTGAGATCCAGCACAGAAGTACCTTGGGCTTCGATCGCCTGGATGCCTTCGGGGCGCAGGTAGGGCTTGACCTGAGGATAGATTTCATCCAATTTTTCCAGCTCTTCGCTCTCCAGGGGAGCACCGATATCCCCTTCCACACAGCATGCGCCTTTGCAGCGCTTGAGATCGCACACGAAGAGCTGATCTTTCAAGTCGCTACTCACCAACTTATCTTGCACCTGGATGACCGTAGCCGGATCTTTCTTCTTTTTCCACATTCCCATGATGGAGCAAAGTTGCCAGCTAAGCCGCAGTATTACAAATGTGGCGGCTGAAATTAAACAGCGGCTTGCCCTGAGGGTAAGCCGCTGATAGGTCTCGCGATCGCCATGGCCTGCGATCAAAACTTGATCTCCTCGCCGCGCTCGTTGTAGTACTTCACGGTGGTAAAAGCCAGGGTGGGATCGGCGTACACCTTGATCCACTTCCAGTAGGTATGAAACCAGGTAAACTGGGGGCTTTTGAGTCCGCCGCGCTTGAGGTAGGCCGCCACAAAAGGGTTGACCATGATGGAGAGCTTCTTCTCTTTGTTTTGACGAATGAGGAAGTCCAGGTTGTTGGCGATCTCATCGGCGATGAGGATCGAGGACTGGATCTTACCCGATCCGTTGCAACTGGGGCACAGCTCCGTGGTCTGGATGTCGAGCTGGGGGCGTACCCGCTGTCGGGTGATTTGCACCAGACCAAACTTGCTCATGGGAAGGATGGAGTGCTTGGCAGGGTCCTCCTTCATGACCTTTTTGAAGTGATCGTTGAGGATACGGCGATTTTCAGGACGTTTCAGGTCGATGAAGTCCACGACGATGATGCCCCCCATGTCTCGCAAGCGCAGTTGGCGCGCGATTTCGGTGGCAGCTTCGAGGTTGGTCTTCAGCGCGGTCTCTTCCAGGGTCTGGTTGCGCAGGTTTTTGGACCCGGAGTTGACGTCGATGACGTGCATGGCCTCAGTGTGCTCGATCACGAGGTAGGACCCGTTGATCATCGAGGCAATCTTGCCAAAGGAAGCCTTGATCTGTTTTTCGATGCCTATGGCATGAAACAGCGGCAGCTTTCCCTTGTAAAATTTGAGGCCCCTGAGCAGCTCTGGCTGATGAGACTGCAAGTAGCCTTCAATTTCCTGATGGGCTTGTTTATCATCGACGTGAATAGCATCGAAGCCCAGGCTGAGCATATCGCGCAAGATACTGGTGGCACGAGTGGTCTCACTCAGCACCTTGATGGGAGCCTTGGCCTGCGGCAAGCTACGTAGCATGTCGTGCCAGCGGTCGACTACCTCCTGGATATCTCGGCTCAGCGTGGCGGCATCTTTGCCCTCGGCGGCTGTACGTACGATCAAGCCGAAAGGCTCAGGGCAGAGGCTTTCGGCGAGTACTTTGAGGCGCCGGCGTACCTGTGCGGAACGCATCTTCTTCGAAACGGAGACGGACTTGCCAAACGGGACCATGACCAGGTACTGT
>CAYVAP010000258.1:5868-6766 GCA_964449365.1 uncultured Bacteroidia bacterium | reverse complement strand
GGGGCTTCGCCGAGTTTTTTCCCGCCCAGCCCTATCGGATCCTGGCCCTGCTACCCTCTTACCTGGAGCGGGGCCATAGCTCGCTGGTATACATGGTGCAAACCTGGATGGATCGCTTTGGCACAGCAGGCAGCGGCTTTTTCCTGCATGACTTTGCTGCGCTGCGGGCCGCCATCGCCGAAGGCCAAGCCCAGGGCGAGCGAATCCTGCTGATTGGGGTGGCCTTTGCCTTGTTGGATTTTGCAGAAGATCGACCCATCGCCTTGCCAGCCGAGAGCATCGTGATCGAAACCGGAGGCATGAAGGGCCGACGGGAAGAGTTGACCCGCGAGGCCCTGCACACTCGCCTCAAAGCTGGCCTTGGGATCTCCCACGTTCACTCCGAATATGGCATGACCGAGCTGATGAGCCAGGCTTATACTGTGGCCAATGGCCGCTTTCGGCCTGCCTCCACCCTGCGGGTGTGGGTCTCGGACCTGCACCTCGATCGGCTGGTGATGCCTGTGGGCCAAACGGGTCGCCTGCACCTGATCGATCTAGCCAATGTGCACTCCTGCGCCTTCATCGCTACCGATGACCTAGGACGCCAGCACGAGGATGGCACCTTCGAAGTGCTGGGCCGCATCGATCAGGCCGAAATGCGTGGTTGCAGCTTGATGTACGTCGAGTCTTGAGCCTCCGAACTGACGAAAAGCCCATGAGCGCCCCCCTCAATCCCAAGCGCCTGCTGGTGCACGTGAGCATGGTAGGTTTTGCCCTGTTTATCGGGCGCTTGGCCCCCTGGCTGATTGCGCTTTGTGCGTTTGCGGCGTTCCTGTTCAACTGCTGGCTGCTGCCACGCCTCACCGATCGCCGCCTGGAAAAGCATTCCCTTCCCAAGGCAAAGAATCTTTGCATG
>CAYVAP010000258.1:0-5858 GCA_964449365.1 uncultured Bacteroidia bacterium | reverse complement strand
TGGAAAAGCCTGCTGAGCGGGAGTGGGGAGTTCCGCTGGGTCTGCTAATGTATCCTGCGGTGTTGACCGCTATCGCTTTGATTTTTTATGATCATCAGGTTTTCGTGGCCGTCGGCTGGGGCGCCATGGCCTTGGGCGATGCGGCTGCAGGATACTTCGGGCGCTGGGGGAAGAGAGCCATCCCCTGGCAGGCGGACAAACACTGGCTGGGAACGGTCGCCTTTGTGCTGGTGGCTACCCCTGCGACCTTGGGGCTGCTCTGGCTGCTGCCAGAAGAGAGCCGGCTAGGGTTGTCATGGGGTACCTGGGCCGGGCTACTGTTGGCGGCGATGTTGGTAGCGGCTCTGGTCGAAAGCCTGCCTGGCTTGATCGACGATAATTTTTCCGTACCCCTTGCGGCCAGCGGCACGGCTTTTTTGGGGTACCAATGGCTCACCGAGGGGGTATTTTTCCTACCGCTAAATATCAACTGGGGTATCTTGGGGATCGTGGTCTTCTCGGTGCTGAGCACCTGGACGGGCAAGATCGACCCTGGCGGTGCCACCGCCGGGGGATTGGTAGCGATGGGCATGTTTTTGGGGGGAGGCTTTCCGGCGCTGACGCTGCTATTTTGGTTTTTCGTGCTGGGCACGCTCGCCTCTAGCTGGGGCAAAAAGCGCAAGCAAGCAATGGGGCTGGCTCAGGAAGCGGGCGGTCAGCGCAGGGTGCGCCACGCCCTGGCCAACGGTGGCGTGGCGGGCCTGACTGGGTTGCTGGCTTGGAGCTTTCCCGAGCAAGAAGCCTTGTGGCTCAGCGCCATGGCCGGCGCGATAGCTAGCGCCATCGGCGATACCTTGGCTTCGGAGCTGGGCAATCTCTATGGGCGGCGCTACCTCGACTTGCTTACGTTCAAGCCCGGCGTCCGTGGGCAAGATGGGGTCATCTCGCTGGAAGGAACGCTGCTCGGCGTGGCGGGCAGCCTCTTGATCGCGATCACCGCTCAGTGGGGATTAGACGGCGTGGCCTGGTGGGCCGTGGGCTTGGGCGGATGGGCTGGCAACCTGACCGACTCTCTGCTGGGCGCGACCTTGCAGCGCCGAGGCCTGATGACCAATGACACGGTAAACTTTTTTTGCACCCTGGCAGGAGCTGGGGCGGCAGCAGTATGGGGGTGAGGAGACGTCGGAGGGCCAGGAAACCGCCCTACCTTTATTTCCCCTATGCCTTCTATTGTCCGCTCACGCTCAAGCAGAGGGCGGAGGGGGGGTTTTTTTACGCCGTGGCGGTACATGAAACGGCCAACTGATCACCCTCAGCAGCAGCCAAGCCACCCCGATCAGCAGTAGCAGCAGCACCGCGCTGGCCAAGATGGGATAGTCGAGCACCTGCATGGCCCAGCCCAGGCGCTGCCGGATGCGAGGCACCGCGTGAAGTTCTCCGCTGTACACCGCCACGGGTTGTCGCCAGTCAAAGTCGCGTAGGCGCGGCATGAAGCCCCGCTCGATACAGCCTTCGAGGCTGTAGAGGTGAATTTCCTGGCATACCTGCTGGGCTAGCAGCAGGTCGCGGCTGAGGTCTTCCCAGCTAAGGGTAGGCAAGGGCTTGCCCCCCATCAAGGCTGGCCCGCCGCCGGTACTGCCCAAGGCGATGGCGGGTACTTCTTCGCCATAGCTGAGGATCATAGGTGGGGTGATCGAGGGGGCGCTGGTGTAGCACATGGGAATTTCGTGCTCGACGGGCAGGTCGAGCAGCCCCAGCAGGCGCTGGAAGCTCTGGGTGGCTACGGCTCGCTCGTCGAGCAAGGGAGGAAACAGGTAGCTCTCGACAGGATAGCCATCATCCTGGATACGAATCAGCAGGCGCTGGTAGGGCTCTAGTGCCTCGCTGAGGGGCTTGGGCCGCAGCAGACGCCGATAGGCGCGCCAGCCAGTTTTGACCGGCTCATCGTGCCACCCTCGCACATCGGCCAGGGCGGGCTCCAGGTCCAGGCCGATGCCTTCCCAGGTCAATTCTTGTTCTTCGGTCCAGCGCCGAAAGGCCTCATAGCGGTCGAGGGCGGCTGCTCCGTTTGCCACATGAAACCAGTAGCCTTTTTCTTCGGGCAGCAGCAGCCAGGCTACCAAGGGAATGCCTGCGGCGTGAAAGCGACGGAGGGCCTCGGCCCGGTCGTTGCTGAAATCGAGAATCCCGACGCGCAGGGCAGCATCCATGCGACGCAGATCGCGCAGAAGGGTAGCATTCTGGCTGAAGCGCAAAAGCTCTGGGCCAGAGACCTCACTAAAAAACGAAAGACTAGGCCGGGCCAGGCTCGGAGAAAGCAGCAGATACCATGCACCAGCCAACCATATCAACAGACGAAGCGAGACAGAGCAATTCATGAGGCAGGGCATTTTTATGGGAGGAAAGTTGCAGCTATTTTGCCAAAGATTCAATTCTAAGCGTTTTATGATAGCTTACACCCGAGATACTTACGAGGCGGAGGAGATGCTACGCCGCAGCCAGGCGTTTTACCGCTACATGGATCAGCGGCGCTCGCTGCGCATGTTTTCTGATCGCCCCGTGCCTCGCGCGGTGATCGAGCAGTTGATCTTGACGGCTTCGACGGCTCCCTCGGGGGCCCACAAGCAACCCTGGACCTTCTGTGCCGTGAGCGACCCGACTCTCAAGCACAAGATTCGCCAAGCGGCCGAGCAAGAAGAGTACACCAACTACCACGGGCGCATGTCTGATCGCTGGCTGGATGACCTGCGGCCCTTTGGCACTGACTGGCCAAAGCCTTTTCTCGAAACGGTGCCTTGGCTAATCGTCGTATTTCGCCGCCCCTATGAGCTGCATGAGCAGGAAAAGCGCAACAACTACTACGTCAATGAATCGGTGGGCCTGGCTACGGGCTTTTTGCTGGCGGCGATTCATCACGCTGGTCTGGTAGCACTCACTCATACGCCTAGCCCCATGAATTTCTTAACCGAGGTGCTAGACCGCCCCAGCCATGAGCGCCCGTATCTGCTGATTCCGGTGGGGTATCCAGCCGAAGATGCTCAGGTACCTGAGCTAAAGCGAAAACCTTTGGAGGAGGTTTCGGTGTTTTATACCTAAGTTACGCTTGCGCCGTTTGGCCCGCCAAACTCGGTTTTTTATTCGAGCCTGCACCCCTTAATTCCAGCCTCTCATGGTCTGCGCACAAGCTCTCGGCGTAAAATCAGGAGGTTGTTTTTCTCGCCTTACTAAGTGGCACGTCTGCTGGCAGACAACGGCTCTGCACAAAAGGGTGGATCTTTATTTGACCACTGGCCAAGAGGGCCAAATTTTGGGCTTTCCGGGGCTGGGGCTTTTCCTTATATTTGGAAAAAGTGAATACAGATATCCGCTTCGACCAAACCAGCCTATCGGTGTAGCTCGTTATCTATGTATATTTTCCATCCCAATCTCTCCAAATATGAAACGTGTTTTCTGGTCATTGATGCTCGCCTGCTGCGGCCTTGGGTATGCTCACGGGCAAACTTACGCCGCAAACTCAGTGCTCAGCCAGGGACAATGGTATAAGATCGGGGTACGTCAGACTGGCATGGTCAAGCTCGACCATAGCTTTTTGTCGAGCATGGGCCTCGACCCCAATAGCATCGACCCGCGCAACTTGCAGCTCTATGGCAACGGGGGCGCAATTCTCCCCCAAAGCAATGCAGCCTTTCGGCACGATGATCTGGTACAAAACCCCATTCAGGTCGCTGGGCAAGGGGATGGCCGCTTTGACAATGGCGACTACATAGCCTTTTTTGCGGAGGGCCCGCACACCTGGCGCTACGATGAGGAGAGCCAGGCCTTTCGGCATCAATACCATTTTTACAGCGATACCAACTACTATTTTCTGCACGTGGGCAATGAGCCTGGCTTGCGGGTAAGCGAAGGCCCCGTGGCGGGCACCTCTACCTTTGAGGCAGAGTCGCTGCGCAACTATCAGTTTTACGAGCGAGAGATAGAAAACCCGATCAACTCGGGGCGCGTGTGGCTGGGCGAACGCATGGACCTCACTAATCGGCGGAATTTTCGCTTTTATGTGCCCGATATGAAGGCTGATGGCCAGATCGATCTAGCCGTACGGGTGGCGGCTCGGTCTGATAGGCCCACTTTTTTTACCCTCTCGGCAGGGGGGCAAGTGGTGGCCAATACCAGCATTGATGTCGTTAACCTAATCTCTACCGAAAGTACCTACTACCAGGTGGGGTTGTTGCAGGCTTCGGTGCCTGCCAGCCGCATCAATGGCAATGACTCCCTGGTGCTCACCCTGGAATTCAACGCCAATGGCTCCTCCCGCTCGGAAGGCTGGCTCGACTGGATCGAAGTGAGCTACGATCAGGCGCCAGATGTGGCCAACCGCTCACAATGGATGGGCACCCTAGAGGCTGGCACTGGCGCAGGAGCAATCGCACGCTTGCGCCTGCAAGGGGCCAACAGCAGCTATCAGGTGTGGGATGTCACCAATCCGGTGCAGGCGCAGGCTATTCCCAAAACGGTAAGCGGCAACACCCTGGAGCTGACCCTGGCCGCCGACTCGATCAAGCGGCTGGTGGCCTTTCGAGATGCTTCGCTGCGACCGGTATCGGGGCGCCAGATTCCTAATCAAAACCTGCACAGCTTGGACTTGGTTGACTACCTGGTGGTCACTCCCAACCAGTTCAGAGCTCAAGCAGAGCGACTGGCCAGCTTTCACCGCAATCACTATGGCCGCAGCGCTGCCGTGGTCGGGCTCGATCAGATCTACAACGAGTTTGGTAGCGGTAAGCAAGACGTGAGCGCCATTCGCGATTTTATTCGGATGCTATACGTCCGCTCCCTGGGCATGGCTCCGGGGTTTGTGTGCTTGTTTGGCGACGGCACCTACATCTACAAGGATATCAGTGAGGCCCGCAACAACAACACCAACTTTGTGCCCACCTATCAGAGCCGAAACTCCAGGCATCAGGTCAATTCTTTCACGAGTGATGACTTCTTCGTGATCCTGGAAGAGGATGAGGGCTACTGGGGCGAGGGCTCAGGGTATGAAAGCGACGCAAGCATAGAGATCAACACCATAGATGCCGCCGTTGGGCGCTTGCCAATAGAGGATATCACGCAGGCCCAGCAAATTGTGGATAAAATCATTCGCTACGCTACCGAGCCGAACTATGGCAACTGGCGCAACAAGGTCGTGCTGATAGCAGACCATCGGGACAACGATGGCAACACTCACGTGAGGCAGGCCGATGGCTATACCAGCTTGATCGAGGAGCAAGCCCCTTGCATGACGTTGGAAAAGATCTACATGGACAACTATCGCATGGTGGTCACCGCTGGCAATGAGGCTTTTCCAGAGGGGCGCGATGCGCTGCTCCGGTCCATGAATCGGGGGAGCCTCATTCTCAACTACACCGGCCACGGCAGTGAAAATGCCTGGTCGTACGCTCGGATTTTCAATAATTCTGATATCGATAACCTCGAAAATCAAGGTCGTACCCCCGCTATTATCACGGCCACTTGCGAGTTTGGCCGCTACGACAACTCCGATAAGCGTTCGGGGGGAGAGCTACTTTTGATGCGACCTGAGGGAGGGGCGATCGCGATGTTTACTACTGTGCGCCTAGTCTTTGCCGGAGCTAATAAGGCCCTGAATGAGCGCTTGTACCAACATGTCTTTGACTTTGACTCTTTGCAAGGGCGAAACCTGGCGGTAGGGGAGATCATGCGTCGTGCCAAAAACCAATGCTATTCTGAGGGAAGCGATATGTTGAATCGAAACTCTCGCAACTTCACCCTGATGGGCGATCCGGGTTTGATTCTCAACTATCCCGCCAAGCACGCCCGCATCACCGAGATCAATGAGCGCCCCGTAGACCCTAGCCGCC
>CAYVAP010000257.1:0-6774 GCA_964449365.1 uncultured Bacteroidia bacterium | reverse complement strand
GCAAAATTGGATCCGCAGGAATGATGGCTTTCATCGCCGGCGCTGCGCTACTGGTTACTGGGATCATTTCCAGCCAAATCGGCGCTTTCCCTTAGCTGATGGAGTTTTTGACCACCTTTGGGTTGCCTGTCATTGGCTTTGGTGCCTTGGGCTATGGTTTTTACAAGACTACCAAGCTAGCCTTCCGCCAAAAAGAGCTGAACTTTCCCGCCCTCAACGTGTATCGCAAGACCAAGCCTGCCCCCGCTGGGGCGACCCGTGAGCGCGAGCGTCAGGAAGACGAGCGTAGCCAAACCCAAGATCGCAACCAGGCCCGCTACCGCCAACGCACCTACCGCCGGCCTACCCAGCGCAAAGTGCTACGCCGCAGTCGCAGCAATCGGGTGTTCTCAGGCGTAGCCGGAGGGATTGCTGAATACGCCGGCATTTCGGCTGCACTGATTCGCTTTGCCTTCATTGCAGGCTTGTTCATGTCCTTTGGTATGTCCATCTTCATTTACCTGCTATTTTCGATCGTCTTGCCTGCCAATTACGATCAACTCGAAGGATCTCGCACCCGTCGCCCTTCATCGGCTTCTGGTGGGGACTTTGCTTAAGCCAGCTTTTGATCATCGTCGCATGAAATTGTCTTTCGTAGGACAGGGCCTGATGGCCTGGTTCGCCCTATTAGGACTAGGCTGTGGTCCCAACGAGACCATTTGTACGAGTCGCTATTCCAACGATCAACTCAAATACGAGGTGCCTTGCCGCGATGGCCTTTTTCACGGAACTTATCGCGAGTACAACAAGCACGGCGACCTGTGGGTGGTCAAACATTTCGACGCAGGTGTGGAGGTAGCTACCACCACGTATTACTACTCTGGTAGTGGCAACTTACTCAAGTCGGTGCCCATGCAAGAGGGGGCCAAGCACGGGCAGGCCTTGGAATACTACGAGGATGGACCGCTAAAGCGAGCTCAAACCTATCGACAAGGCAGACGCGATGGGCAAGACATCCACTATCACCCCGACGGAAAGACGGTACAAGAACTCAAGACTTACCAAGACAATGTCTTGCAAGGCCCTTATGCGCGCCGCGATGAGACCGGAGCCTTGCTCGTCGAGGGGCAATATGTAGACGGGCAACGGGTTGGCACCTGGCAGCATCACTATCCCGACGGAGCCCTCAAGGCGACCTTTGGCTATGAACAAGGTAAGAAAATCGGTCCTTTTGAGATCTTGCGCCCCAATGGACGCCCCTACGTGAAAGGTAGCTATCGGCGTGGTCTGGTCAGTGGGAAGGTGGTCTACTTCGATCGCATGGGCAATGTCGCCTACGAAGAAACCTGGAATCAGGGCAAAAATCTCGACTATGATCAGGCTAGTGGCCTGGCGCAGACCTACGATGGCAACCAAGCAGGGTTTTTCGATGCCCGAGAGGGATTTCGCATTCGGGTAGAAGAGGATGAGGTAGCAATTCGTGATTAGACGCTCGACATGAACGATTTGACACTCGTCATAGTGGGGTTGCCAATCACAACCCTCTCCTTGTCCTAGATCAACGTGGCACCTTCAACCTTCACCCCGGTCATGCCCACTTTTTACCTGATGAAAGTCAAAGGCAAAGCCAAAATTCCCGACTACATCCAGTTGCGGGATGAAAGCTGTACCCTGATCGGGTACTTTCGCCCGGGTCGCAGGGAACGCCTGCTCAAAGTCGTACCCGACGAGGAGCAGGCCAGCCAGCTACAAACGGCTATCGACAACCTGGCGGAGTATGGCAAATTGGTGAAGGTGGAGCTGTAAGAAACGATCAGCGTTTCTTGCTCTCTTCTTCTGGCAAATACGGCCGCAACTGCTGCATCACCTGTGGTCCTGGTGGCAGGGGCAGCAAAGCCCCTTCCTGAGCATAACGCTGGGCGGCTGTCCGTTGATCGTTGGCCGCCAGTCGCTCGATCCACCACCGGCGGGCGGGCAGGTGATAAGGATTGGCCGCCAGAGCCATATCGATTTGTGTAGCGGCAAGGAGGCTATCGCCTTGCTGCCAGGCCAGCCTCGCTCGCAGGTAAGCCCCGTTAGCTCTGTCGGCAGGAGCGCGCAGCGTTTGCTCTCCATCGCTGAGGTGCTGCCTGACCTCGGTGGTGTCGCCCAGGTCGAGCTGCAGGTCGAGCAGATCTAGCGACGGAGCAATGTCGCGCTGCTGCATGCGGTACCATTGTTGCCAGGCTCTTGCCGTATCGCCCATGGCTAGATGAGCTTTGGCCAGCAGGCGATCCATGGTGGCGTCTTTTTGATCTGCTGCTTCCAGGAGCTGCAGGCCCGCTTGTAGCACCTTTTGAGCCTGATCGGGCCGACCCAGGGCTAGCAAAGCCTGAGCGTATTGCTTGCGATGCCTAAACTGCTGTGACTTACGCGCCACCAAATCTGCCAGGAAGGCCAGTGGCTCCTCTTCATACCCCAAGCGCGCCCGGTATAGGCTGGCCACGGCCAGGGCCTCGTCCCTGCGGTCGCGCAGGTGGGTCGAGATCTCTGGCGCATCGAGGGCGTAGCGCTCCGCTACCTCAATGGCTTCCTGCCAATGGCCAAAATCCAACCAAAGCCCCCATAGTTGTTCGTAGAGATCGGCTCGCAGTTGCAGGTCGTCTTCCAGGCGAACGGCCTTGCGCAGCAGACGCGCTTGCTCCTGTACCGCCGTTTCGGCTGCGCTGCGACCCACTTCGAAATCTCGCCCGATCCCCAGCGCATAGCTTCGGTACAGCGGTGCGTACTCGGGCGCGACCTTGGCCACCTGTGCCAGCCATCGTCGAGCCGAATCAGGGCGATCTTGGAGAAAAAGCGCTTTCGCATAGCCCAACTGCACGGGTAGATAGCTGCTGTCCCAGCGGTAAGCCGTGTCGAGATGCGCATACACTGCCTCCCAGTCCTGCCGTTTTTGGGCTTGCTGTGCCAGGTTGAGGTAAACCTGCGCCCAGTTGTCGGCCATCGCGCTACTGTCGCCCGCCAGGTAGGCCCGCTGCCGACGTACCAGCGAGTCGATGAAGGCAAACATCAGCGGGTCTTTTTGCTGCAAATCGCTGCGGGTGTTTACCGCTTTGTGATTGAGGGGATGCACTTTGACGGGAATGAAGTAGGCCGGGAACGTCTGGGCCAGGTACTACCATTCGTTGTTGGCAGAGTAGTAGTCGAGGGTGAGGTCGTTGGCCATGGCATGATAATAGCGTGCCCGCACCGCTCGGGCCTCCGCCTCGGTGAAGACGTAGCCGTGAAAGAGATGTACATACTCGTGCAGGGTTACGTTGCGCTCCAGGTGGGCACCGCGCTCGACGTATTCGATGCCCGTTGCGCCGCTGCCCACGCCGCGGATATCCATCCACTGCCGATGATCAAAGGTGGTGCCGTAGCGAAAGTAGCGGTTGCTCATGGCGATAGACAGGTCGAGGTGCAAAGGCGGAATCACGAATGGTCGCCTCTGCCGGGCCAGGAAGGGAAAATACACCACGCTGGTGTAGAGCTGGCTCCAGATCATCTTGGGTACCCGCTCGCCGGGATAGTAGTGGATGTCTGGAAATACCTCAGCAAAGCTTGCCAGGTCGGGGATCTCGGTATCGGCGATGACCTGCTCCAGCGAGTCGTACATGCGCAGGGCGGTAAATTGCCGCTGCTTGATCACCGCCGCCAGGCCGTTGTGGGCGGGGCCGTAGTGAGGCTTGCGGGCCAGGATTTCCCTGAAAATCCGCTGGGCCGAATCGAGCCGCTGGCTCAGCGGGCGAGGGTAGTGCATATACCAGGCCGAAGCTCGATGCAGAGTAGGAATCACGGATTGGGGATAGCGGGCCTCCACTTGCTGGATATAGCGCAGAGCGCTGTCTACCTTTTCGGCGGCGATGAGGTCATCGGCCTGCTGCAATTGGCTGCGAATGGCTGCTTCATCGGGGTCGGCGTAGTCGGCAAAGGTCAGGTGTGTGTGGCCATTGCCCCAGTGCCAATGAGTGCGAAAGTGTAGCGGATCCACCGCTAGGGCTATCTCCCACTGGGCTGCCATCTCGGACAGTTGGGTGGCATTTCCGCGCCGCCAGATGGCATAGCCGTAGGCAAAGCGCGCATCAGCGTGGTAGGGATCATGGCGCAGGCATTGGTACAGGGCTGCCTCTGCCGCTTTGGGTTGGCGTAGCCAAAAATATGCCTCTCCCATCAGGTACCAGGCATCGGCGTAGGTCGAGTCCCACTGAATGGCCTGCTGGGCGCGGGCCAGCGCCTTGCGGTAATCTTTTTCGAAGAGGGCTATCTGAGCCAGCCAGCGCATGGCTGGCGCATCCCAAGGGGAAGGATCGGCAGAAGCTTCCAGCAACCTGTGGCAGGTGAGTTTCGCTTGATCGAGTCGCCAGGCCCGTACCTCAAGCGGGATGGAGAGCCGTAGGGCGGTCAGGTTCTGAGGCATTTCGGCCAGCCAGGCATCTACCCACGTCTGCGCCTTGGCGTAGCGGTGTTGCCGCAGGGCAAACTCGATGCGTAGCGCCCGCATGCGAGGGGCGGGCTGCCCCGTCAGTAGCGCTTCCAATTCATCCCACATCCCCAGCCGAAGCATCTCCTGCCCCAGTGCCTCCGGGCCAATGGCCTGCACCATCAAGCCCTGGCGCAACAGAGAAAGGCGATCCCAAGCGCCCTGGGTATCGTCGGGCGACAAAGAAGATCCCAACGGCTGGGCTTGAACCAGACCCATCAGGCCAATCAGCCCCATCAACGCGTAGCGACATGCATGCCATAGCTTCATGCCTGGAACATCGGAAAATCAAGGCAAAGAGGCAAGTAGGTTTGAGCTTAGGTAGTGGCGAAGCTCTGGGTTGCATGATGGAAGTGGAGGAGCGGTGGGGGGAGAAGCCGTTGAGAATCTGCTGATTGAGGTATTCAGACGTCATCACACGTAGCAACCCATTCACAATGCCTGATTATTCCGTTTTCGAGGGCTGGTTTCTGCGGCTCTTTTCACCCCCGTAGCCCCCTGGCCGATACTGAGCATCGCCAAAGTAAGGGGACTGCCGGAGTAAACCACCCCTAAACTGCCCCCAACCGAAAACGTTACAGTCAGCAAAATTCTGATATTGGAGGGTGCCATTTGTCTTACCGTGGTTACATTTAACGCCAACTACTAACTCATGGCTTACCATCCCATCGAAAATTACGGCCTCATCGGCAACATGCGCACCGTCGCCCTGGTCGGTACCCACGGCTCGATCGACTGGTTTTGTTACCCACATTTCGACTCCCCCAGCGTGTTTGCTGGAATCTTGGACCAGGAAAAAGGCGGTCATTTTCGCATTTTCCCCCAAGCCGACGACTACACCTGCAAGCGGTTTTACTGGCCTGATACCAACGTGCTGGTCACCCGCTTTTTGACCGATAGCGGGGTCTGCCAACTCATCGACTACATGCCGGTGGGTGAATCGCAGATCGGCGCGGGACAAAATCGACTGGTACGTCGCGTCCACATGGTGCGAGGCAAAATGACCCTGCGCATGGTGTGTTATCCGGCCTTTGACTACGGTCGGCAGTCGCATCGTACCCTCCTCAATGAGCACGGAGCGGGCTTTCACAGTTCTACCCTGAGCCTGGGCCTGGCCACGAGCGTACCACTGCAGGCGCATGGTGGCCAGGTATGGGCCGATTTGGCGCTGGCAGAAGGCGAATCGGCGAATTTCGTGATCAAAGAACTTTCCGAGGGCCAACCCTGCGATGCCTGCTTTTCTGAGCCAGTAGCAGAAGAGGGTTTCAAGCGCACGGTGCAGTACTGGCGAGACTGGCTCAGGCAATCCACCTACACCGGGCGCTGGCGCGAAATGGTACATCGCTCGGCCCTCACCCTGAAACTGCTGACCTTTGAGCCGACCGGGGCCATCGTGGCTGCGCCCACTAGCTCGCTGCCCGAGGGGGTGGGGGGGGAGCGCAACTGGGACTACCGCTACACCTGGATTCGAGACGCTTCTTTCACGGTCTACGCCTTTATGCGCATTGGCTTCAACCACGAAGCCGAAAAATTCATGCAGTGGATCGAGGCGCGCTGCCAGGAGCTCAAGCCCGATGGGTCGCTGCAGATCATGTACGGCATCGATGGCCGCCACCAACTGACCGAAGAACACCTCGATCACCTCGAAGGATATCAGCGATCAGCTCCCGTGCGCATCGGCAACGGAGCCTATGATCAGCTTCAGTTGGACATCTACGGCGAGCTGATGGACTCGGTCTATTTGTACAACAAATATGGTGATCCGATCTCCTACGACTTTTGGGTGAACCTGCGCAAGCTCGTCAACTGGATCGCCGATCACTGGCAACTGAGCGACGAGGGCATCTGGGAGGTACGAGGCGGCAAGCAGCATTTTGTATACTCCAAGCTGATGAGTTGGGTGGCGCTGGATCGGGCCATTCGGCTGGCCGACAAGCGCTCCTTTCCGGCAGATCGGGACAAGTGGCTGCAGATACGAGATACCATCTATCAAGACATCATGCAACATGGCTGGAGTGAAGAGGTGCAGGCCTTCGTGCAAAGTTATGGCAGCGACACCCTCGACGCGGCCAACCTGCTGATGCCGCTGGTATTTTTCGTTTCGCCCAAAGACCAGCGCATGCTCAAGACCCTCGAGGCGATGAATCGCTCCCCCCAAGCGGGCGGTCTGGTATCGGATGGGCTGGTGTTTCGGTACAACACCGCCCACACCGATGATGGCCTCTCTGGCGAAGAAGGCACCTTCAACATCTGCACCTTTTGCATGGTGGAGGCCCTCACCCGTGCCGGGCGAT
>CAYVAP010000256.1:0-6806 GCA_964449365.1 uncultured Bacteroidia bacterium | reverse complement strand
GTCAGCGCGCATGTTCCATTACAACAAGGATTAAGACAAGTTTATATATAATACCCCAAGTATCTTCCGTGTGTCAGCGCGCATGTTCCATTACAACAAGGATTAAGACGCTCACGCTGTCAGCGCGGACTGCCGCTAGCGAGACCTGTCAGCGCGCATGTTCCATTACAACAAGGATTAAGACATCTTCCAAGTGAAGACTCCCCCACGGTCTTCTGAAGGTCAGCGCGCATGTTCCATTACAACAAGGATTAAGACTATCTCTGGCCTTATCTTCTGGGATTTCTATAGTATAGTCAGCGCGCATGTTCCATTACAACAAGGATTAAGACTAGATGTCTACCTCACGGTCGAGGTAGAGTTTGTCGTCAGCGCGCATGTTCCATTACAACAAGGATTAAGACTCCCTTCTGAGTGGACGCTACACACTCTGGCACATCGTCAGCGCGCATGTTCCATTACAACAAGGATTAAGACCCTTTAGCAGGCTCGTGTGGAGAGAGCTGCCCACCGAGTCAGCGCGCATGTTCCATTACAACAAGGATTAAGACTGTCCCGTAGCTTAGCCTGTCGTAGATAAATCTAGAAGTCAGCGCGCATGTTCCATTACAACAAGGATTAAGACACCACTCCAAACGGAGTGAAGCGATTGGTGCAAGAGTCAGCGCGCATGTTCCATTACAACAAGGATTAAGACCTATCCTCCATAAAGGCAAAAGTCGCGTACCATCTGGTCAGCGCGCATGTTTCACTAAAACAAGGATTAAGACTCTGTTGCCCCCTCGTCGGGGACGAGGTATGAACCCGGTCAGCGCGCATGTTTCACTAAAACAAGGATTATCCTACGTGGCGCAAGGATTGTAGCGTTGTAAGACGCGATAACTGATGGATAACAAGGCCATTCAATCAATCAACCACTTCCAATGGCGAATCACGAATTAGGCGTGTACGAAACTGTACCTGAGGCGACCAAATGTACCGAAGAAATGTAAAATATAGAATACTGAATTATCAATGTAAAAAGACCTTGACGTGCTCATGGTGGGATTGCCCCTTTACATTCTACATTGGAAATTTTACATTTTACATTTCATCAAACTTACCTATATGAACGGTCAGGGGTATAAGGGCATAAGGTAGTCAGGCAGAGCGTTTCCCTCACCTATATGAAAGGGGCGTAGGAGGCTTCAGCACAGGCCAGCCCCCACATATTGGCTCACTCAGTGGCCGCCCCAAGCGGCTAAAATTACTTTCAACCCTAAACTGTCAACTCCCAACTGTCAACTGTCAACTCCCAACTGTCACCCCCCAACTCCCACCCCCCTCCCCCTGTCGAGAGATGCCGTAGCGGTCCATTTTGTTTTTGAGGGTGTTGAGGGCGACGTCGAGCACGCGGGCGGTCTGGGAGAGGTTGTAGTCGTAGGCGTCGAGCAAGTGCAGCAGGTAGCGCCGCTCGTGGGCGGCCAGGGTGAGGTCGTGGGCCGTGGCGCGGTGGCGGGTGATGCGGGCCAGGTCTGCGGGGGTGATGCGCCCCTCGCAAAAGACATAGAGCCGGGTGATGAGGGTATCGAGCTGCCGCAGGTTGCCGGGAAAGAGCTGGGCCAGCAGCCAGGCGCGGGCCTCAGGGCTGAGCTGCAGGGGGAGGCCCTGGGGATCGAGGTGCCTTCGCTGCTCAATGAAGAAGTCGATGAAGCCCTCGCGGTCGGCCTGCGGGTAGTCGCGCAGGGCGGGCAGGTGCAGCTCCACCACCGCGAGGCGGTAGTAGAGGTCCCAGCGAAAGCGCCCCGTTTCGCTGGCCGCGACGAGGTCGCGGTTGGTGGCCGCGACGATGCGCACGTCGATCTGGCGCGGCTCGGTCTCGCCCACGCGGGTGATCGTTCCCTCTTGCAGCACCCGCAGCAGCGACTGCTGCAGGTAGGGCGAGACATCGCCGATCTCATCGAGAAAGAGGGTGCCACCGTCGGCTTTTTCGAAGTAGCCCTCCCGCGAGTCGATCGCCCCGGTAAAGGAGCCTTTGCTGAAGCCAAAGAGCCGGGCTTCGAGCAGGTCTGGTCCCAGGGCGGCGCAGTTGACCGCGAGGAAGGGCCGCTCGCGCCGGGCCGACTGAGCATGCACGTGCCGGGCCAGCAGCTCCTTGCCCGAGCCGCTCGGCCCCTGGATCAAGATGGGGATACGCGGGGCCCGCGCCGCCTGGGTGGCTTCCTCGTAAATGGCTGCAAGGTGCGCAGGCACATACTGATCAGCCGGGGGCTTTTGGCGCGAGGCCTCGACGGCGTCGAGCCGCCCGGCGATGGTAGAGCCCCCCAGGTCGAGCCGCCGAAAGCCCGGCTGGCCCTGCCCCATCTCCCGGTCCACGCCCTGGATCAGACGCGTCTGAAAGCCGTTTTGCTCCAAGTGAAACAGCACCCAGACCATGCGCATCACCGTGGTGCCCGAGCTGAAGATGATGTCGATTTCCCACCCCCGGTAAGCAGCCAGGCGCTGCTCCACCGCTGCCTTGATCTCCTGGTAGTCCACCGGGTCGCGCAAGGCGGTAAAGTGGGTAGTCAGCTTTTGGGTCTGCACCGGAAACTCCCGCCGTAGGGTGGTAAAGAGCACGTGAGAGCGCTCGTCGTCGTCCGCAGCGGTGGACATGAGCAGGTGCTCGTCGTAGGGCTTGAGGTACTCACTGCGATAAATCTGATACGTCGGCCCATCGGAGGAGGCGATACCTTCACCCTTGACAAAATCGCGGTACCAGGCAATCCAGGAAACAAGGAGGCGCTTGGGCATGGGGAGGGGGGGGTTGGTGATCGGGGATGATCGGGGTGGTCGGGGTGATCGGAGGTGATCGGGGTGATCGGAGGTGATCGGGGTGGTCGGGGATGGTGTGGAATGGCTTCAGTGGCAAGATGCAGAAAAATGCGCAATTTCCCACCTCACCTAGTCATGTTTTGACTACAAAATTGATTATTGACCAGGCGAGGGGCCATAGTTGGCCGTGAGAGCCGCTTGGCTGGTTGGTATGGAGCTTGTCCCATGAGGGAAAAAGGGTGGGCGTGGCGAAGGTCGATCCAAGCATCAGCCAGCAACAGGGCGCAGCGGTGAACCTCCGCGAGCAACAGGTTGACACACGCTCAATTTCGAACTACGAACTACGAACGTTAAACATTATCCTCATGCAACTAGACATCACCAAGCGAGGCGGCAAACTGGGAGTGCAAGACGGGCGCTTTCGGGTGAGCTGGTCAGAGGCGGAAGAGTTTTTTCCGGCGGAGCAGGTCAGGCGCATCATGCTGCATCCGGCCACGGCGCTGACGCACGAGGCGGTCAAGTTGGCCATTCAGCAGGAGGTAGAAATCATGCTGATCGACGGGACGGGGTTTCCCTTTGCCCGGGTGTGGAGTCCGCGCTTCGGGTCGATCTCGACCATCCGCAAAAATCAGGTTCACTTTGCGGTTGCGCCCGAGGCGCTGACTTGGATCAAGGGCGAGCTGATCGCCAAGCTAGAAAACCAGACGGTGTTGCTTTCGCTGCTGCAGCCCGAAGATCCGACCCTGCTGCCGACCCTGCAAGCGAGCGGTGCCAAGATCGAGGATTATCGGCAGCGGGTCGAGGCGATCGAAGCCGAGAGCCTGGCCGAGGCGGCTCCCACCCTGCGCGGACTGGAGGGCAATAGCAGCCGTATCTACTTTCAGGCTATCAGCCAGGCGCTGCCCGAGGTGTACCAATTCGAAGGACGATCGCGGCGCCCGGCCCAGGATATGTTCAACGCGTTGCTCAACTATGCCTATGGCATGCTCTACGGCCTCATCGAGGGGGTTTTGATCAAGGTGGGCCTTGATCCCTACCTGGGCATCTTTCACCGCGATGACTATGGCCGCCCCGTGCTGGTCTATGACATGATCGAGCGCTATCGCCTCTGGGCAGAGTACGTAGTGGTGTTTTTGTGCATGGACCGCGCGGTCTTCATCGAATATTTTGACCTCAGAGACGAGGGCTTTTGGCTTAACCGCGACGGCAAGCGCCTGCTCATCCACAGCGTCAACGACTACCTGCATGAAGTGGTGGAGATCGGCTCCCTGGCCCGTAGCCGCCTGGTGCACCTAGAGCTGCGCGCCCAGGCTTTTGCCCAGGAACTCAAGCAGTTTGAGGGGAGGTAGTGCGTGGTTGGTAGTTCGTGGTTTGTGGTAAGATTGGCCGCTTAGTGCGGCCCCTGAGTAAGCCAATCTGAGGGGCTGAGGCCCTCCCAATGAGGGGCTGGTGAGGCACTGTGTGCCGAAACCGTGCCTGCCCTGTACACGCTTCATGCGCCTTTCAATGATTCATCCATTTCCTCTATCGTCTGTTTTATGACCTCTCCCTTGTACTGGGCCCGTGGGTTTTCGGCCCAGGCCCAAACGCTGCAAGCCCTCTCGCCCGAGGCGCTGTGCCACAAGATCCAGCAGGGCGAAGATGGCCTGGCGGCCCAAATCAAGCTGCTGCGCACCCTGGTCCGCACCGATCCGGCGGCCTACCAGCAGCGCAAGCGCTTTTTGCCCTACTTCATGGCCAGCCATTTTCTGGCGGGCATCCGCAAAATCGACCACCTGAAGGCCGCCTACGGTTGGGTGCTAGACCTGGACCAGGCCTACGAGTCGGAGGCGCAGTTTAGCGCCCTCAAGGAGCGCCTCTGGCGCGACCCGCGGGTGTGGCTGCTCTACGTCTCGCCCAGCGGGCGGGGACTGAAGCTGCTCTTCCGCTTTGCCGAGCCTCTCACGGGCAGCAAGCCCTTCAGCGATGCCTACCAGGCTTTTGCTCGGCAGTGGGCCCGGCAATATGACCTCGCCTCATGGGTCGACTACAAGACCCACGACGCGACGCGGGTGAGCTTTTTGAGCCACGACCCCGACCTGCGGTACCGGCCCGAGCCGTTGCTGCTGCACCCGCTGAGCTACCTGCGCCTGGGCGAGAGCCCACCGTCGCTGATCGCGCCCGACCTCCTGACTGGAGCGCAAGATCCTGCCGCCGATCCCGCTAACCCCGAACCGCCAGCGCCTACCCTGCCCGAGGCCACGCCTGAGGATCCCGCGCCTGAGGACTCGCCCGGCCCCGACCCCTCCGAAGAGGTGTGGGCCCAGATCAAGCAAACCCTGGGCGACCCGCGCCCGCCCCGACCGCGCCAAGTGAGCCTGCCCCCAGAGATCGAGGCCCTCACTCCGCAGATCGTGGCAGCCGCCCAAGACATGGGCCTCACCCTCAAGGACACCCTCGACCTCAACTACGGGCGCAAATTCGTCTTTGGCTACCAGCACCTCTGGGCCGAGGTCAACGTCTATCACGGCAAGCACGGCTACTCGGTGGTCAAAAGCCCCAAGAGCGGCTCGCATCCCGGCTTGCGAGACCTGGCCCACGACCTGATCCATCGGCTGATCTTTGACCCCGAGGGGCTGGATGAGCTGAGCCCAGACGCCCCAGACGGACCGCCCCCCTGGATATGAGTCAGCGAAATCGCATCAGCCGGGGCGAGCAGATCGCCCGCCTGCGCCGCAGCGGCCTGGCCGGCACCAACTGGCTGCAAACGACCCCCGAACCGACGACCGACGTCGAGGCCGAGCCAGACCTGGCCGCACGCCTGGCCCGGCTCCGTCAGCTTCGCCCCCTCAAGATTACCGATATGATGTGTCTCATCGCCTACGACATCGAGAGCAACAAGGTCCGCACCAAGGTGGCCAAGTACCTGATCGCAAGCGGCTGCCACCGCGTGCAGAAGTCGGTGTACTTTGCCCGCCTGAGTCGCAGCCGCTACCGCGAAATCGTGGAGGCCCTGCGCGTGATCAATGACCTCTACGACAACCAAGACTCGATCTTTTTCTTGCCCGTGGGCGATGACAACATGAATCGGCTGGAGGTCGTGGGGCGCGACCTGTACGTGGAGGTGGTGCGAGAACAGCGCCATACGGTGGTGCTGTGAGAGAGGCGGTAATGAAAGCTGCTGAGGCACGCTGTGCCAAACCCTATTCTCACTTGGGGCCATGCGAATACCTCCAAATCGAAGTGCTTGATCACATGCTACTGGGCATTATCGATCGATTTAGTAACGCGAGAAAAATAACTTCCCCCTTTTGAAAGGCGAATGCCTTGATGAGCAGCGGTTTATACTGTTCATTGATCCATGTTAATTGTTCACTGTTACTTAGACAGGATTTCAGGATTCATGGGATCATAAGCACCTAAAAATCATCCTGTCCATTCTGTCGATAACCCATTCAGAAAACGCTTCCCAACGCTCTTACCGCTGCGATGATGCGGCGGATGGCTTCTCGCCAGCCGCGCCATTCGCCTGATTCGCTGAGGCTGTCATTGTGCAGCACCATGGTGAAGGTTCCCCCCACCTCACGGGTGGTTTCGATCAATCGACTGGCGTAAGCGGGCGCTTCGGCAGAAGACAGCCCCAGGTACTGCTGCAGGGTTCGGTCCATGAGTAGGGTAGGGTGCAAGCTAAGGCCCGTCGAGGCGTTGGCTTCCAGGTCAAACCAGGGGAAGGGCCGCGCCATGCCATGCGGAAAACCGCCGTGATGATAGCGACAGAGCGAATACTCCTCAGTGATGCCTGCGGCCATCAAGTTGCGGAAGGTATCGGGCAGGCGATAGCGTAAAAAGTGCTGTCGGCTTTGCCGCACCGGACGATCGAGGATGCGCCGCAGGTGCCCCGTTTCTTCGGAGATTTTGATCGGATCGAGAAAGCTGGTATAGGAGGGGTGAATGCCCAGGCGGTAGCCCTGGGACGTCAGGCGGCGAAGCAGCGCCCGATAACGCTCGTGCTGCCAGGTAAAGCGGGTATCATG
>CAYVAP010000255.1:0-6806 GCA_964449365.1 uncultured Bacteroidia bacterium | reverse complement strand
TAAATAGTAGCAGCTTGTTCATGCCAAAAAGTTACGACAATTTCCCAATCAAATACACCTCCGCTTCTGATCGGCCGGGCGCTGTCCGCACAAAGTACATCTGCATCTGCCCCTTGCCCTTCACCTCGATGGCGCCCCGGGCTTCGAAGCTCAGCTCGGCTTCGCCTTGCAGCAGGGCATGGGTGGCAGCCGAGATATTCACCTCGCCCACCGCGCCATTCGATTCCATGCGGCTGGCCACGTTGACGGTGTCGCCCCATACGTCGTACTGGAATTTCTTGATGCCCACCACCCCGGCGATGACCGGGCCGGTGTGGATGCCAACGCGCATCTCAAAGAAAGGCCGACCGGCCGCTTCGCGCTCAACTTTACGCTGGGTGATGAATTGCTGCATGGCCAGCCCAGCGTGGACCACGTCCCGGCTGCTGGCCCCGAGCGGATCGGGCAGGCCCCCGGCGGCCATGTAGGCGTCGCCGATGGTCTTGATCTTCTCCAGACCATAGGTCGTCATGATCTCATCGAAAGCCTTGAAGCAGACGTTGATCTCGGCTACCAGCTCGGCGGCGCTGAACCGCTCGGCCAGTTGGGTGAAGCCGATGAAATCGGAAAAGAGGATGCTCACCCGCTCGTACTCCTTGGCGGCGGCGGCACCGGTGGCCTTCAGCTCAGCGGCGGTTTCGGCGGGGAGGATGTTGAGCAGCAGCTCGTCGGAGCGCTTTTTGCCACGGAAGATGGCGTAAGCCAGCGCTCCGATCAGGGTCAGGCCGACTAGCACCGCCCCCAGGGCGATGCGCTGCTGTCCCAGGCTGGCCTCTTGCTCTGCAATCTGCAGGTCCTTAATCTGGGCCTGCTTGGCAAACTCGATGCTGTCGGCTAGGGCTTGTTTTTCAAATTCGTAACGAATGACGGCCCGTTGGTTCTCCTCACTCTTGAGGCTGTCGCGTAGCTCAACGTAGGTGCGGTAATAGGACAGGGCCTCAGCGGGCCGCCCCATGGCTTCGTAGGTCGTCGCCAGTTCATCGTAGAGGTTGTAAGCTTGCCGCATGAGTCCCAACTGCCGAACCAGGACCAACGCCCGCTTGCTGTAGGCGGCTGCCTGCGCATGGGTCCCCCTGGCATTGTGGGCTTGCATCAAGCTTCCCAGGGCGTTGAATTCGTACTCCTGATAATCTATGTCTCGGCTGAGAGCAAGGCCTTTTTCCAAATAGGAAATAGCCGTCTGGTGCTCTCCCCGCTCGCGATAGACATTGCCTATGTTCACGGCGAGCCCGCAGATCAGGCCTTGCAGGCCCAGGCTTTCCGCAATTTCCAGGCTCTGCTGAAAGGCGACTAAAGCAGAATCGGGTTGTTCAAATGCGCTCCAAACATTGCCCAGTTGATTGTAAGCCTGGGCAATCGGGGCCTGCTCTCCCGCCTGCTGATACAGGGCGAGAGAAGCTTTGGTGTAGGCCACGGCCAGATCCTCCTCTCCCTGGTCAAGATAGATCATACCAATACTAGACTTTGCTTGGGCCTGCCCAATAAGGCTACCGGAAGACTCCGTCAGCTTTAGGCTGCTATCCGCACAGGCCAGGGCCCGGGGATAGTTGCCTTGCTCAGAATAAATGCCCGCTAAGCTATGGTACACATAGCCGAGCAGGCCGATCTCTTGTTTTTCAACGGCGTAGGCACGGGCCTGTGCGTAGGCCAGCAGGGCGCTGTCTTGCTGGCCCAATTGCATGAAGGCCAGAGCCAGGTTATACCAGGTACCACCGAGGTCGTTGGCTTCCTTGCCCATCTGTTGCTGCAGGCGCAGGGCTTGCAGATAGGCAGACTTCGCCTCAACTATTTTCGCTTGTCGATAGGCTACGTTTCCTTTCCCTTTCCAGGCAGCAGCGGCTTGCAAGGGAGGCCCCTGGTCGATCACCGCTTGGTAGCGTCGGTCTGCTTCGGCAAAGTTTCCTTGCTGGTAGGCCAAGGCGGCCTGGCTCATCTGTATTTTAGCCGGGTACATGGCATCCTGCCAGGCTTGGGTGCGGGTCAGCGCATCTTCCAGCACCGACCGGGCGGAATCCAGGTTGCCACTGCGATTGTAGGAGCGGGCCAGGCTCTGCCAGGCCCATACCTGGGCTTCCCGATAGGCCTGTGTCTCTGCCCAAGACACCAACTGCCGCAGCCAGCTTCGAGCTGCTTCGGGGGTTGGGGCAGCCTCTGTGAGTTGCTGGTGGGCCTGAAAGCGGCTACTGTCGGCTGCCTGTCCATCGCGCCAAACAGTTTGCAGGGAGTCCAGGTTGGGCTGGGCTTGGGCAACGAGCGGCTCCAGCCCAAGGAGGCTTCTTAGACTTAGCAGGCAGAAAATCAGGTTTTTCATGAGAATGGGTCGGTAGGGGTGGAAATCAGGGCCTGAAAAGGATGGCCGTGCTCGGCCAAATAAGCCTGGGTATGGGTGTACCCCGCCTCGACGGCCAGCTCCATCTTGTCCCAGGCCAGCAGGCCGATGCGCTTGACTGGCGGCTGCAAGGGCAGGTCTGCCTCGGCCAGGACTTATTTGGTGTGCTGGGTGCTGGCCAGGTAGGTCGAGCGCATGAAGGTCTGCCCGATGCTGGGCAGGCGCGGCAGGTGCCTGCGACGCCCCAGCAGCCGATGCTGCAACACCGAGCGAGCGCTGGGAAACTGATCCTCTTCGGTAAAAATCTCGCGGGGGTGGTTGACATCCACGCTGATGAGGTACTGCGCCCCGCCCGCCCGCAGCAAGTCGCCGGGCAGGTTGTTGATCAAGGCTCCATCCACCAAAAAGCGGCCCCCTTCGATGAAGGGCGGAAACACCCCCGGCAAGGCCGAGCTGGCCATCAAGGCCCGCCACAGGCTGCCCTGCGTGTGGACGTGCATCTGGTTGGTGGAGAGGTCGCAGGAGACACAGCGGAAGTCATACCAGAGGTCTTCGATCTGGTAATCGAACAACTCGCGCAGCACGGCTTCCTTGCGCTGCCCCTTGATCAGGGAGTAGAAGGGCAGTTGGTAATCGCCTGAGATGTTTTGTTCCAAAAAAACCTTGCGCCCCACCTGGGTCATCTCCTCCAGCGACCAGCCGAGCGCCAGGGTCGCCCCCAAGATGGCCCCGATGCTGGTGCCCCCGATGAGATCGATCGGGATGCCCGCCTCTTGCAGGGCTTTGAAGACCCCCAGGTGGGCCATGCCCTTGGCCCCACCGCCGCCCAGGGCCAACCCGATAGACTGCCCGGTCAGGGCCCGGGCCAGACGGGCAAAGTCCCGCTCGTGGCCCCGCCGCAGGTGGTGGTGCCGATCGGGCCGGATGCGATCGAGCCAGCCTTGGCTGCCAATGGGCGTGGTGGCCCGTGCCGGATATAACAGCAGCAGGTGGTAATCCACCTCAGGATGCCGCGCGCGGCGCTCCTGCAGAAAATCGAGCAAAGCCTCGTTGCAAGTCGGATGGTCGGCCTCGGCCAAAAGATAGACTACATCCGCCTGGCGCACGCACTTGCGGGTCCAGGGGCCAAGCTGCGCATCGGCTTGATAGAACAGATGGCGCTCGTGGCTGTCAGCCTCGGCCAGGTAGCGGTTCACCGCTGGCTTTTGTGCGGGCTGGTAGAGGTCATCGACTGGTAAGCCCAGGCCCCGCGCCACCGTGGCTGGGTCGATGAATTGGAGGGGGGCGATCTCCCCCACTGCCCCAACCAGCAGTTGGGTGATGACCGAAAAATCGTCGATGGGATGCAGGGGCACCAGCGCCACACTGGGCCGCAAGGCGCGGGGTTGGCGGGTGTTGGCCTGCGAAAGACGCTGCACCATGATCTGGGCAAAGGTGCGCAGCAGCGCCGGGTGTGCATCAGTGAGCCGCTCGAACTCCGTGCGGGTGATCTCCACCAGCACCGAGTCGCGGCTGGCCTTGACCGTGGCATTGCGCTCACCGCCGGTGAGCAGGCCCATTTCCCCCACCGATTCGCCCCGAAAGATGGAGCCAAGCACCCGGTCGGGCTGCCCTGGCTGCTCCAACCAGACAGTCAGCCGCCCGGCCAGCAACACGTACATGGCCTCAGCCACATCTCCTTGCCGGATGAGGGTCTGACCCGAAGGCAACTCTAGCCAGTGCAGCCGCGCCAGCAACGAGTCGAGGCTGGCTTGATCGAGCGCGCCAAAGTAGCGTTGCAGGGCTTGATGAACGGTGGGGGTAAAGGCGACAGGGTTCATGACAGGTCTAAATCTGCCTAAACCTAGCTACCCGCGCCCACAAGGGCTAGTCTGACTAATCGAGCGGTCGAGGGAGTGATCGAGTGGGGAATAAACATCCGGCATTGGAAACTCACCATTCGTGATGGGGGTTGAACTCTTCTGCCTTTCTCCCTTCCGCGTGATGAATCCACTGCGCCATTGCCGCGCCTCCGCGTGAATCCCCCAAAGGCCAAGGATGCGGGGAAGAAGCCATGGCTTCTTCCCCGCGTCAACGTTGCGCCGTAGCGCCCTGGCACGATTCTCTGTTCACCTACCGCTTTTGCAACTTACGGCTGATGGTCCCAGCGGCCGTTTGCAGTTGCAGCAGGTACATCCCGGCAGGCAGATCGCGGGTGGCGATCTCTGTTGGCTGCGACAGATCGACGAACTGCTGCTGCATCAACTGCCCGGCCACGTTGAAGAGGCGTAGCTCCCCTTTCACCGGCAGCATGGACTGCAGGCGCAAGCTGGCCCCGAAAGGATTGGGGCCAATTTGCAGGCTGGCTTCCAGCGCCGCCATAGGGGCGGCATCCGGGAGGACAATCTCACCTGGCAGGTAATGCGCCGCAATCGGTGCATTGGGTTGACCTCGACGCAGTTGCGGGCAGGTCTGGCTCAACGGCACGTTGAAGATCACTTTGCTCTCCACGTGGAAGTCCTTCAGCACGTACCAGATTCCAGTGATGTTGTCATCGCCGTAGGTGCCAGGGTCCTGTGGGTTGTTCACCGTCTGGAAGGTCGAGGTACCCGAAGGCGCGTAAAAGGTATCACGCTGGGCCGACCACCACTGCGCGTAGATGTAGGGGAACAACTGGTCGTTGTCGTTGGTGACCTCCCAGGTGAGCAGATCGGTGGCCGGATCATAGCACACGAAGCGTAACTCCAGCTTCTTGAAGTTCTTAGGCATCTGGTAAGTCGCGCCGTTGGATTCCTCCGAGACTTCCACGTTGCCATTCACGTGTTTGTAGGCCCGCAGGGTGTACACGATGGGTCGCCCAAAAATCTGGGGCGTATCCACGTAACTCGTTACGTTGGCGTCGAGCACAGCGATCTTGCGGCCGTTGCGATAGAGCTTGAAGCCGTCTTCGTTGTCAGAGTTGTCCACCCAGCTGATGGGGGCGAGGTACGCGGTATCGGTCACCACCTGCACGTCAGTGGGGCGACGCAAAAAGGCCACTTCCACGCTGTCGGTAGCGGTACAGCCATTAGACCCGGTAACGGTTACGCTGTAAAAGCCATCGCTCAATCCGGTGATGGTATCGGTGCTGCCACCGTTGCTCCAGGCGTAGCTGTATGGCGCGCCGCCGCCAGAAGGCAGTCCGTCAAAAGGACTGATGCTAGGAATGGCTACGCTGGCACTGCCGTTGTTGCCTGGTGCCCAGTCGCTGTCCATGATAAACTTAGGCAGGTTCGGCTCAGCCGTACGGATGGAGATATTCCCCACGCCGTCGGTGTTGTAAGTGGTGCTCAGCAACCCCTTCGAGCCATCGACCAGGACGTAATAGGTCTGGCCAGGCGTAAGACAGCTCACCTGCTGGGCCAAAACTGAACCGACGATGCGACCAAAAGGTGACCCTGGTACATTGTCCGCCCAACTGTCTCGATAATAGACGGGGGTGAAAGTCGAGAAGTCACTGCAATCGGAGGCTTCGAACACCGCCACCTTGCTGTCGTGATTCCCCACGGGCGTGAGGTCAGCCAGGTCGATATCGACGCTGCCACTGCTGGGCGCTACGAAGGTAAACCACACCGAGGCGCGAATGAAGAAGTCTCCTCCCCAGCTGTTGAGGCCCAGAATGTCATCGAAGCGGGGACCAGGGGCCAGCAAAAACTCACCTGGCTGGACGGTAGCCCCCAGGTTCACGTAAAGCACGGAGGGACCATCCACCGTTACCGGAAAGGCATCGCAGACGTCATCGTTGGCGCTGGTTTGTAGCGTCTCCAACTGGATGCACACATCGGCGCTGTCTTTGCTGCCACTGGTGAGGGAGCTGCTAGGCTCATATCGGACATAATAGGTTTGGCCAGGGGTTACCGTCGTGGTAATCGTGGGGAGTTCAGTCTGCGCCAGGTCGCCCATTTCAACACTATTGTCCACCAACATTTCCAAGCTGTCGAAGGCGCAAACGCCTCCTTTGGCTAGATAAAGCGTCAGGGTGCCACGGGTCTCGGTCTGACCAGGATAGTTGGCCGAAACCAGGATCAGGCTATCTTGCGAGGCCACAAATTGGTACCAAATCGAGCCAGTGCCGAAGAAGCCTACGGCGACTTCACCGGGTTGCAAGCTGTAGTCGGTTACGTTGACCACCTGGCAGCTTGCGTCAGGGGTCAGCAGGAAGGCATCACAGAGGTCGTCGTTGGCGGGCTGGGCCAGCGCCAACTGAGCGCCCAACAGGGCGAGCAAGGTGAGCAAAGCGGGGAGGAATCGGGTAAACATGATAGATAGGGGTTAAGAGGGCGAACCATTCGCCGGTTTTTGTTAGGAATTGTGGGTTCGTAGTGCTTCGCATTCGAAATTCGTAGTCAGTAATTCGCAATTGAAAGTAATTTTAGCCGCTCGAGCGGCCACTGAGTGAGCCAATATGTGGGGGGCTGAC
>CAYVAP010000254.1:0-6813 GCA_964449365.1 uncultured Bacteroidia bacterium | reverse complement strand
AAGTGCCTGATACCCTTATACCTTATTTCCTTATACCCCTGACCGTTCATATAGGTGAGCGCTTTAAATTACGAATTCTTGATCACGAATTTCGAATGCGAAGCACTAGGCTCTCTGGCCAGAGGTAAAATGTAAGTTTTATTACGGATTGTGGCAAAAACCAGCCCTTGGTTACTCATCTGATAAGGACTATCGCCCTATACGACTTCCTGCACCGGTATCGAGCCGTCATGGCGGGTGTAATTCCATCGGATAGATTGTAATCGCTTTTATCGGTGCAATGGGTAAATTTGTGATGAAGAATCACCAGACTCAGCATAAAACGGTTCGCATGGTACACCTTCAGGCAGTCAGCCAGTCTCCCCCCCCTGTGATTCAGGTTATGGCTTATTGTATCATTCGCCGCAATCATGAGATGTTGCTGCGAAGACAAGCTATGCAGACGCCTGGTGATGTCCTCTTCTATCCAGTGGGTGGGGCCCTCCAGGTGGGTGAATATAGCTGGGACGCCGTGCGGCGACAGGTACCATCGGCCCTTGGCAGTAGTGCCAAGAATCTGACTTTTATGGGCCCCAACGAGTTTATTGGGCAACAGGAGGGCCACTTCTTCCATCAGATCATTTTTCTCTTCGAAGCGGAACTGGCCAATAGTGATCTGTATCATCGGCCTCAGATCAAAGGACAAGGGCCAGATCGACAGCCCTGCCTCTACACCTGGCATTCACCGGCTGACTTCCGGCGCCATCGACATTGGCACCTGCCCGAGAGTCTGATCGACTTGCTATTGAACTAAAAACGGTGGTTGTCAAGGAGACACCTTGACCTGCTCACGCTTGAGCACTAAGGCAAAGATCACCGACATCAGTCCCCCAAAGATCAGCGAGGAGAAAAACTCACGGATCATGCCATAGCGGCTGAGTCGATCCGCATAGGCGGTGAGCTCACTCAGCAATTCCGGGCGAAAGACATGAAAGTACAACCCATTGCACACTGCCGCCAGCAAGCCTGCCGAGGCATACACTCCCAGCAAGGCCAGCAAGCCAATTTGTAGGTCCAGCAAGCCACCATTGTCCTTACGGATTTTGAACCCCACGCCGATCATCACTACGATGGTCAGGGCTAAGGCAATCATGGCCAGCGGGATGGACTCGAACACGATGCGCGGCCCCTTCCACTCGATGGCTACTAGATTGAGGCCAAAGCGAGCCAGGCCCAGCCCGAGGCCATAGGTCAATACAGTCTGCCAAACATTTTTTCCGAGCATAAGGCGAGTAGATTGGTGGGTAGGGTTGGGATGAAAAAGTTGGTAGGGATAACTCGCCCAGGCTCTTTTTGTTGGTCGCAGGCGACAAATCGGTGGGGGGTAAGCCAGGTTTTGGTCGTCAGGTTGACTTTTGGCAGAGGATCGGGGGGAGAAAGCGGTTAGCTTAACCGCAGAGTTTGACCCCTGCGGACTTACCTCCGCCTTTATCATCGCTGTCTTGTGTCCGACCAAACACTGCCGTTACCAGAAGCAAGCTTTGACCTGGCCCCCAAAGCCTACCAGCTCTTTCGGGGCTGGACGGCCCAAGTCAAATACCAGCGCCCAGACTTTGCCCCGGAAATCGAGGACGAACGTTCCTTGGTGCGCGACCTCGAAGATGCCATTTTGCAAGGCTTGCAGGAGCTGAGCGAATCGCCTCGCAGCCGGGGCAAATCCACCCGCTGGGCTGGCAACTACCTGGGAGGCTTTATGCTGGCCCGCCTCAATCGCATGTGGTATCGCCAGCATCTCCTCCCGCTGCAAGAGAGCTATCGCCAGGCCCTCTGGCTCAAGGCCATCGTCTCGCTGCTCGATCAGGACCCCGCCATCCGCGACGCCATCAACCGGGTATTCGAGCGCCTGCTACGTCAGCAGTTTCCCTTCGGTCAGGAAGAGCCCCCCGAATGGTCCCTCCACGAATACCAGGAACGCGTACTCACCAGCCTCAACGCCAAAGGGCATTGGCAACACTACCGCCAGCCCCTCGACGACCTGCTGGAGCAGATGTTCGAGCAAGCCACTACCCAGCAGGACCATAACTACCTCAGCGACGTGAGTCTGTATTTTTCCAGCCGCGAGCTCTCGGAGCTGGTCTTGCATAGCCCTTTTGAAGAGCGCTGAAGGCATACTCACCCAGGCAACCCCATATTTTGTATGTCTCTCATCTCCGTGAGATTTCACACTTTGCACATAATTTCAAGCTTCACAAGATCATAAGCACCTGAAAGCCATCTTGTTATACTACGTGGCGTAAGGATTGTAGAGTTGCAAGACACAATAACTTATTGATAACAAGGCCATTCAATAAATCAACCACTCTACCATTCAACCACTTTGAAGTATCATCTTGTCCATCTTGTCCAAAAAACGAACGCGCCAAAGGCTCATGTCCAGTAGTCTGAATTAATCATTCAAAATTCGCATAGAATTCTGGCCACCAGTGCTTTAAATTTCGAATGCAAAGCACTAGACATATGACTGTACCGCAGAAACAAAACCCACATCTGGTCGTTGGAAAAAAGCGGTCCACTTATGATCTTTCGGCTAATGAGATTTACCTATCGAGGCCGCTGTTCACCGACGGGCCCGCTTAGCCTAGATGAATGGGCACAGGGAAAATAGGGGGCATAGAGGGAATAGGGGAGATAAAAGTTGTAAGGGGCCATAAGGGCTTTGACACAGATCAGCCCCTCATATTGGTCCTTTCCGTGGCCGCTCCAGTGGCCGATAGAATTTTTACCTTCGAACCGTGAACTTTGCACGTATGACTGCTGTAAACCGCTACTTTTCCGCCATCTACCGCACCACCCGCACCCTTTGGGCTGGCCTGAAGGAAACGTTTGCCCACCTCAAAAAAGGGCATCAGCGCCGGGGTGCAGTAGGCATTGAGCAAGCGGATTACTTTGCCCATGCCGACGAAGCGGTGACCGTGCAGTATCCCGCCGAGCAACTGCCTGTGCCCGACGTGGGGCGCTATCGCTTGCACATGGAGGCCGACGACTGCATCGTCTGCGACAAGTGCGCCCGCGTTTGCCCCGTCGATTGCATCGACATCACCAGCATCAAGGCTACCGAAGAGCTAGGCCACACCTCCGATGGCTCCAAAAAGCGCCTCCATTTGGAGCAATTCGACATCGACATGGCCAAGTGCTGCTACTGCGGCCTCTGCACCACGGTGTGCCCTACTGAGTGCCTGACCATGACTAAGGTCTACGACTTCAGCGAGTACGACCGCGACCAATTCATCTACCACTTTGGCATCCTCAGCCCAGAAGAGGCCGCCGAAAAGCGCGAAGCCCTGGCCCAAGCCAAGCTGGCCAAGTAGGTGGGGGGGCCAGCCAACCATTTTGCCGAGAAACCCTACCTTTGGGCACATGAATCTGCTTACGTCCAGAGGAAGCATCGCCCTGCGCCTCATCGGCTGGGGACTATTGGCCTGGCTAGCCGCAGCCTGTGCCCAACAAGGTACGCCACAAGGAGGGCCGCGCGATGAGATCCCACCCTTGATCGAAAAAACCGATCCTGAAATTGGTACCCTCAGGTACGATGACAGTGAGGTGACCATCTACTTCTCCGAGATCATCCGCAAGCCCACTTTCGACAAGGAAGTCTTCATCTCTCCCCTGGTCAAGCGCCCCGATCTACGCCTCAGTGATAATGGCAAACGCCTCACTATCAAGTTTCAGGAGGCTTTGAGGCCCAAGACGACCTACATCATCACCCTCAACGATGTGCAGGATGCCAACGAAGGCAACAAACTAGCCGAGACCTATGTGCTGGCTTTCAGTACCGGAGATCGCCTGGACAGTGCCCAGATGAGAGGCCGAATTTTTTTGCCGGAATTGGGAAAGGGAGCTGCCGAAATGTCGGTGTTGCTCTTCGACCCCGATAGCATCCAAGACCAAGATTTTTTGCTCAAGCGTCCCGCTTACCTTACCAAGACCAATGAGCAGGGAGAGTTTACTTTTCAGTATTTGCGCGATGCGCCCTACCGCATCTTGGGGGTCAAAGACGACGACCAATCCAATAGCTATAGCCTGCCCAGCGAGCAGATTGCGATTTTGCTGGATAGCCTCGTGATTCCTCAGGAGAAAGTATCAGCCCCTTTGCCTACCTCGCCCGACAGCCTCCCCAAGGACACCGTGGCTTCAGACAGCCTTTTGGGAGCCGACTCGGTGGCTACCGTGATCACAGACTCCCTGCCAGGCGACAGGGCGGCCTTCTTGCCTGCCACCGATGACCCGCTCCTCAAGCTGCTGGCCTTTGTCCCCGATACCCTGGCCCCCATCTTGCGAGGCTATGATTTTGGGGCGGAGCGCACCCTGATACTAGCTCTCACCGAATTTCCTCGCCTGGACACGCTAGAGGTCTGGGTGAGCGATACCAATCGCCAGGATAGCGCCCGGCCCCTGGCCCTCACGGCCTATCGTGGTGGCGAAGAGATCTCTCTGCTCATCGGCCTGGATCGCGCGCCACCTCTCGATCTGATTCTCAGGCATCTGAGCGACAGTCTCTACAATCGAATCGATACGACGCTGCGGGTAGCACCCGAGCGGCTCAAAAAGCTGGAGCGGCCAGTGCTGCAACCGCCTCAGTTGCAGAGCGAGGCGCGAGCCTGGCGCGTATTGCTCCCACGGCTGCTCGGTGACGAGGTACAAAATTTGGTGCAAGTAACCGACACTTCGCGCTTCGATAGCGCCCGAGCAACCTTTGCCTACACCTACGAAGCAGACGGCTTTTATCTACTTATTCGCCCCGAGAAGCTCCCTGAGCCTGCGGCCCCCTACGTGCTGTCGGTGGCGGGTGAAGCAGGACTTACCGATACCGCCCTGCTGGACAGCCAGTTTCGATACCAGCTCGACTGGATCAACCCAGAGGGTTACGGTACGCTTTCGGGGCGGGTGCAGCTCGATTCTGGCTATCAAGGGGGGATCGTGCTGCAATTGCGAAACCAAGAAGGAAAAATCGTGCGCACCGTGTATGATACGACTTTCAGCTTCACCCAACTCAAGGAAGGCGACTACACCTTTCGGGTGATCTTTGATCGCGATCGCAACCAGACCTATACTCCGGGGCAACTGCTCCCCCTCCGCTGGCCAGAGCGAACCTACGTGGTGCCCGAAAAAGTGACTATTCGCGGCCAATGGGACTTCGAAGATCACCTGGTACGGGTGCCCATCACCGATCGAGGGGCCATCGACCGCCAACCACCGCCCGAAGCAGAGCCGAATAAAGCAACACAAGATACCAACAGTCCAGGGTCAAGGCCGGAAGCTACCAATGACTCGCGCCCTCCTAGATCTGGCAAACGACCGTGAGACAGGCCACTCTTTGCGAAAAAATCCTAACTTGCCCGTAAACCTTGAACCCTTAGCGTCATGATCGGTCAATCGGAGTGCGAAATATGGTATCGGCATGTCTCACCACAGGATGAAACTTTGGGGCAAGCGCCATGGACAGGCCGGGCACTCGGCCGCCGGGCTAGCTGCCTGGCATGGCTGATCGGATGGTTGCTACTGAGCGGCGGCTCGGCCCTGGCCCAAGCGCCTGAAGATCGTTTGACTACTTCTTCACCCTGTGTGATGCTCAGGGATTGGGCCTTCGAAACACCGGATCTGCTTCAGGGCAATGAATCGCTCACCCTCACGATCACCCCGCCAAAGGGGTGGTCTGCGCCTGTGCCCATCCAGGTGAACGACGAGTCGCATCTACTGGAAAGCTATCCCGCAGAGTTGCCGCTAGGCGCGGTAAGCAGTCCCTTGCAAATCGAAGCTGAAGGTCAGAAGGTGGAGGTGCCTTTTACCCGCATCGACTTTCCGCTGTGGCTGTCCATTCTGCCACCACTGATCGCCATTTTTCTGGCCCTAGCCCTACGTGAAGTGATCGTCTCGCTCTTCGTGGGGGTCTTCTCCGGGGCGGCCATTCTCGGGGTATATCAAAGCGGCTCAGTTGTGGGCGTCTTCAGCGGCTTGCTCACCACCCTCGACACCTACATCGTCAAGGCCCTGACCGACAGCAGCCACGTGTCGATCATTCTTTTTTCGCTGCTGATCGGCGGTATGGTTTCGCTCATCTCCCGCAACGGCGGGATGCAGGGCATCGTCAACCGCATCGCACGGCTAGCCCAGACGCCCAAATCTGGCCAACTGGCCACCTACCTGCTGGGCATGGTGGTCTTCTTCGACGACTACGCCAACTCCCTGGTGGTGGGCAACACCATGCGGCCCATCACTGATCGGCTGCGCATTTCGCGCGAAAAACTCAGCTACCTGGTCGATAGCACCGCCGCGCCGATCTCGGCCCTGGCCTTCATCACCACCTGGATTGCCGCCGAGATCGGCTACATCGGCGATGGCATCGCCAAGCTGGAGGGCTTTCCGGCGGACATGACGCCCTACCGCCTCTTCGTACAGTCGCTGGGCTATGCCTTTTATCCGCTGCTGACCCTGATCTTCATCCTGATTTTGGTGCTGCGGCAGCGAGACTTTGGCACCATGCTGACTGCCGAGCGACGGGCGCGTAGCACCGGCGAGGTGGCCCGCGCCGAGAGCCTCAAGGGCGACTCGGCACAGATGAAGGATTTTCAGCCCAAAGAGGGAGTCTCGATTCAGCCCTTCCGTGCGGTGATTCCGGTGGCAGTGCTGGTGCTGGGGGTGCTCATCGGGCTGCTCTACACCGGCTGGGATAGCGCCGTTTGGAACGACCCTGAGCTGGGCATGGTGAAAAAGCTCTCAGCCGTCTTTGGCAACGCGAACAGCTACGCGGCTTTGCTCGGGGCCTCGCTGAGCGCC
>CAYVAP010000253.1:0-6859 GCA_964449365.1 uncultured Bacteroidia bacterium | reverse complement strand
TGGGCGTAAACGCGTTGGGGATAAAGACCAGGCCATCGCTCACGACCTGATAGGGACCGTAGGCCACGGAGTCCACGCAGCCGCTGTTGGTGTTATAGGCTTTGAGCTCGACGAAATAATCGCCCGTGTCGCGGTAAGTATACACCGGAGAGGCAGCGGAGGTGAAGTTGCCATCGCCGAGGTCCCAAACCAGCGAGTCGGCCCCGTCTACCTCGCTATTGAAGGTAAACGTGGCGTTGCTGAGCACCCGTACCTCTTCGAAGGGAGGGTTGCTGGTAAAATCGACCAGAATGGGATCGCGCCCCTCCACGGTAGCCACGCCGCGTCGTTCGCAGCCAGCTGCGTCGCGCACCGCTACGTTGTAGATGCCTCCCGGCAGATTGGTAGCGGTCATGGTGCCCTGAGCAGGGCTGCTGGTCCATGCGTAAGTAAAAGGTGGCCGCCCTCCTTCGGTGATCGCGGTAGCAGTGCCGTCTTCGTCGGCGTAGCAGGTCTCAGGGGTGGTTTCTACTTCGAGGGTATAGCCCAGTTCATCGATCAGGGTCAGGGTGGTGTCGATGTCGCAGTTGAAGCTATCGCGCACTTGTACGGTGTAGGTGCCTGCTTCCAGGCCAGTGATGGTGGAAGTAGTCACGATGGGACTCGTGGACCATTCATAGCGATAGGGCTGAGTACCGCCCTGTATGTTTACGGTAATGGCCCCGTTGGCCAATTCGCAGTAGTTGTCTTGCTGATCGACCACGCTGATCGACAGCGGGTCATTGCCCGGCATATAAAAAGCCTTCTGATCCAAACAAGAGTCAATGGTACGCACGGCCACGTAGTAGGGCGACCCTGATTCGAGACGAGGGAGATTGTAGGCATAAAGGGAGGTGTCTGGCTGAGGCGGCTCGGTCCACCAGGTGACTTGAAAAGGAGCCTGGCCAGTGTCTATGCGTACGCGAGCGATGCCTTCATTGAGCCCACAATTGTCTTCTTGCAAAATCTCGACCTCAAAATCTGGCCCCGCCAGGCTGCCTAGCACAAAGACCTCAGAGCTGGTACAGCCGTTGGTGTCGCTCACGGTGTAAGAGTAAAAGTCTGCCCGCAGGTTGAAAATGGTGTCATTGGTAGACCCGGTGTTCCACTCGATTTGATAAGGAGGGGTCCCCCCTTGGACCAAAGCCACCGCTTGACCATCGCGCGTGGAACAACCCGTGGCCTTGTCCAGTTCGGAAGAGGCCTCTAGTGGTTCTGGCTCCGGTACATTCACCACCCGGGTGAATCCACATGCGCCACTGCCGCTGCCACCGTTGACCTGGATCACGTAGTTGCCCGCAGTGAGCCCCGAAACAGCGCTATCAGTACCGATCACGGTGGTGTCGCCGAGGGGGGTCCATGCGTAGGTGTTGATACTGCCGCCTCCGGTGATCCTGACCACAGCGGCGCCGCTGCTATCGCCATTGCAATCCAGCCCAAACACCTCGGTTTCCGCTTCGAATCCGTTGGTTTCGTTGGGCACGGTTATTAGCGCGCTCGCTTCGCAGCCATTATCATCGCGTACGTCCACCGCGTACTGACCAGCCACCAGATTGGTCGCTTCGGGGGTGGTGGCATTGTTGGCCGAGGAATCCCACTGAAAGACAAAGGGGGCTGAGCCGTTGATAATGTTGTTGAGATCAATGGTGATGGACCCTACCCCTGCCCCGCAGGTATCGGGTACTACATCATTAGTATTAATGATCAGATCCAGAGGATTGATATTGGCCAGGCCAATGGTCGCGCTATCGACGCAGCCCGCCGAGTCGGTCACCCGGACGAAGTATGCGGTTTGTCCCACCAGGCCCGTGGCCTCGGGGCCGTTGAGGGTAGAGTCGTGACTCCATTCGTAGGTAAAGGGCGGGGTACCGTCGTGAATGAGGGTGATTTGCCCCACGCCAGCCCCACAGGTATCGGCTTGTACGGAGCGCGTGATGTTGGTAATGCAGGTGATCTTGTGGGGTTCTTCAGCCCGGCCAAAGAGCGAAAGCGTCGCTAGCCAAAGCAACCCTACGAGCGAAAAAGTCTTGATAACAATGCGCATGGTCGGAATCTCCATTGGATATAAAGCCTAGGGGCGGGGGACAGGGCTGTCGAAGCGCTTACTCTCATCGACAGGTAGCATCAGAGCTGTCCAGTAGATATATGTCTCAGGTCAGATTTTTCCCTATTTCGTGATACAAATCTAAAGAAACTTTTACTGATCCTATGCACGCACTCGGTCAGCATCTGATTGGCGACTTCTTTGCCTGCGATCCCAAGCGGCTCAACGACGCCCCCTACCTGGAAGCCACGCTAGTCGAGCTGCTCCAGCAGTTGGGCGCTACCGTGATCAACGTTACCTTCCATCACTTTGCGCCGCATGGTGTATCGGGCGTGGTGGTGATCCAGGAGAGCCATCTGGCCATTCACACCTGGCCCGAAGGGGGATACGCCGCGATAGACCTTTTCACTTGCGGAGAGCAAATCGATCCGCTCGCAGCTCTACCTGCCCTCAGCCGAGCCCTCCAGGCCCAACGTACCAGCCATCAGTACCTGAGTCGGGGGCGCTATGAAGATTTGCCAGTGATGTCCCAAACCTACGAGCCGGGCAGCATGCTTCGCCCGCCCGTACAAATTACCCGCGACCACTGGTTTACCGCGCGCAGCGATACCCTAGCCCTTTCCCTCAAGCTCCGGGGCAGCCGCTTGCACTGGCACGATTCACCTCAGCAGCGCATCGAGGTATACGACAGCCTGGCCTATGGGCGCTTCATGGCGCTGGATGGCCGCATCGTGATCAGCGATCGAGACGAACGCAGCTATCACGAGATGCTCGTACATGTGCCCATGCACCTGCTACCCGGGGCCAAGCGCGCCTTGATTTTGGGGGGTGGCGACGGTGGGGCGGTGCGAGAATTGCTGCGCTATCCGCAGCTACAGCAGATCGAGGTGGTAGAGTGGGACCCTGCCGTGCCCGAAACCGTACAGCGCTTTTTTCCCCAGCTAGGCCGGGGCTTGCGCCATCCCAAGGTAAGCTTGCACCCCCACGAAGCCCTGGCTTGGCTGGCCGCTCAGCCCGCAGGACAATTGGACCTGGGACTGGTCGATCTGGTAGGCAGCCTGCACCAATGGCCTCAGGAGCAGCAAGCGCGCTTCACCGCAGAACTGGTCCGGGTGCTATCGCCCCAGGGGATGCTCATCATGGCCGGGCCAGACCCGCGCCACGAAGCGAGGGCTTTTCAAGCCACCTATCAGCGCCTCCGCTACGCCATGCCTGCCGGGAGCCTCGGCGTGGCTTTGGTGCCGCTCCCGACCTATCCATCAGGGCAGCTCAGCTTGCTGCTGAGGTCGCCTCAGCCCATAGCCTTCGATCAACCTCAGGTAGCACCTGATTTTAGCGATTGCCAGATGTACCACCTGGCGATGCACCAAGCGGCTTTTGTGCTCCCCAACGATCTGCGACAATGGATAGCATCGCTAGCAGATTGACGTCAGGTCGCTATCTCAGAAAAAAAAGCGTCACCAACCCCGTCAACATCAGCACCTTGAGCATGCTGCTCTGTAAGCCAAAGTGAGTGGGCTCAGTAGATTTCCACATCATGCGAATCAAGTACAAGCAGGGAATCTGCACCAGTAGTACCGAGAGGCTCAGGTAGCGCCAGAGCCATTCGCCATGTCGCCAGTGGGCCCCGACGAAGGGTAGATAACACGACAAGATGAACAGGGTGTACAGGACCAAGAGCACCCGCTGAGTACCGCGTACGCCGATCTGAATGGGCAGGGTGCGCAGGCCATATTGCAGGTCGCCCCTGATGTCTTGCACGTCCTTGGTGATCTCGCGAATAAAGGTGATTTCGAAGGCAAACATGATGGCCCAAACCAGCGAAAGGTTGATAGACTCGTATAGGTAATAGGCCAAAAACAGCACCAGCGCGATCAGAAAGGCGATCACCAAATTGCCAGCTACGCTCACTCGCTTGAGCCAACTGGCGTAGATGAACAGCAACAGTACCGACACCACGTTGATAAAGGTGATGTGATAGCGTCCGAGGTATAACCCCAGATATCCCAGCGAAAAGAGGATGATGCCCAAATTGGCCAAAAAGTACGCCGTGAGGACCTTCTTGACCGAGAGCATCGCATTGACCACCGTGCGACCTGGTTTGTTGATGCGGTCGATGCGGTAGTCGTATACATCATTGACCCAGTAGCCGGCGGCGGCGATGACCATAATCACCAGGGCGGTACCCCAAAAGGGAAGATCTGTCAGAAAGGTTAGCGATTTGTCATGCACCAAAAAGCAGGCAACCGCAAAGGCTAGCCAGGAAATAAGCACGTTGAGCGGACGCGAAATCCGCCAAAACAACTTCAGGTCTCGCCACATAGATGCAAGTTACGCAAACCTCTCCCGCACATGACAAACATTTGCTGGAAATGTTTGGTTTGATTGGCATCGACTGGTAATTTTAGGCAATGGTTGATGGAACGACCTTTCGATCAGTTGATTGCTATCATCAACCAGTGGTCTTAACCTTCAACCTCGAACTCACCTACATGAACGGTCAGGAGTATAAAGGAAATAGGGGATAAGGGTATCAGGCACTTTGGTCAGCCCCCGTTCATATTGGCTCACTCAGTGGCCGCCCAAGCGGCTATATTTACTTTCACCTTCGAATTAGACAATCAATGGTTGGAAAAATCGGCATCACCAAAGGCAGTCGTAAAGAGCGCGAGCTTTCTACGGGTGCAAAGCTTTATTTGCCTGCTATCATAAAAGGGTTGATGTATTCCATCACCCACCTATTTCGTCCCAAAGTCGTCCTGAACTACCCCGAGGTAAAGCCCGAGTTGGGCCCGGAGTTTCGGGGACGGCCCGTACTGGTCAAAGAGCACGACAAAGAGCGTTGCGTAGCCTGCGGCCTTTGCGCCCGTGCCTGTCCCCCCTTGGCGATTAGCATGCAAGGGGCAGAAGTCGACTCCGACGATCCCAAGGAGCGCTACCCCGAGACCTTTGAGATTGACATGCTACGCTGCATCTACTGCGGCTACTGCGAAGAAGTCTGCCCCGAAGAGGCCATTGTGATGAGCCCTTGGTACGACTTCAACTTCCAAAATCGCGAAGATGCTGTCCATGGCAAAGAACGTCTGCTGTTCGACAAGGAAGAGGTCAAAGAGCGCCTCGATTTCTTGGCCAAGCGCCGCAACCCCAACTTCGGCGAAGTCCACGACTTCGATCCCCGCAACAACATCCACACCCTGCGCAACCGCGAGGAAGTGTTTAACAAAGAGCTGCCCAGCGGAGAGGAACATTGAGTGATGAACGGTATGCAGCATACGGTATGCGTAGGCTATGTAGGGTTCTAAATTTTGGGGTGAAAAGCTATGCTACACTTCAAAGCGGTTGAATGGCAGAGTTGTTGATTTGTTGGTTTATTGAATGGCCTTGTTATCAACAAGTTATAGTGTCTTACAACTCTACAATCCTTACGCCACGTAGTATACATGATTAGTTACTTCCAAGTGGTGCGGATTGGCAAACTCATACCGTCTTCCATATACCAATCACCATTCATGTAGGTGAGCCAATATGAGGGGCTGACGATGTACTGTATGCCAAATGAGGGGCTGACGAGGCATTGGATGCCAAAGCCCCTTACGCTTCATTCATGTAGGTGAGCGTCTCCGCATGAAACCAGAAATTTTTCAACTCTGACCTTCGAACTCCCCCCCCGGTAGCCACACGTGAAAAGCAGTGCCTGTATTGGTGTGGCTCTCGACGCGGATGCTACCGCCATTACGAGACACGAATTCCTGACACAAAATCAGCCCCAGTCCTGAGCCTTTCTCCTGCGAGATGCCCAGGGTGGTGTAGGTACGAGAGGCATCGAATAAAGTCGCTTGCCGATCAGCGCTGATGCCGACCCCGTTGTCTTGTACCGTGATGCGCCAGCCCTGCCCCTCGCGCTGCGTACGCAGAGAGATGCGCCCCGCTTCGGGGGTGTATTTCACCGCGTTGGAAAGCAAGTTGCGTAGCACCACTTTGACGCTGTCGGCATCCACATAGAGCGTAGCAGAGGGGTCGAGGTCCAGGTACAGATCGAGATGTTTTTGGTCGATGGCAGATTGTACCGGGGTAATGACCTCTTTGATGAGATCCGAAATCCGCCAGGGACGAGGCTGTAAAGTCAGGCGATCCAATTTGGTGCGCGACCATTGCAGCAAATTATCCATCAGGTGCACGGCGTTTTTGGCGCTTTCGTCGATCGCAAAAATGGCCTTCTCCAAACGCTCGGGAGACAAGGTGCGCATATTTTGACTCAGCAAGCTAGTCAGGTTGCGTAGCCACCACAGCGGGCTGCGCAGCTCATGCGCAATGATGGCAAAAAACTGATCCTTCTCCCCGTTGGCCTGATTGAGCTGACGATTGAGCGAGGCCAAGCTGCGGGCACTGCGGGCTTTTTGCCGAAAGCGCCCATACAAGGCGAGCGCCAATCCCAAGCTGAGCAACGCCACCACCGTCAGGAGGGTGGTTACCTGCTGGTTTTGCCGCAAGTTGAGCTGTTGTAGCTCATTTTCTTTGCGTAGCAATTCATTTTCCTTCACCTTTTGCGCCGTCTCGTAGCGCACCTGCACCTCCGCGATGGCCCGGCTGCGCACCTGCCCGAGCAGGTGGTCGTGCAGGTGGTGGTAGGCTTCGAAATAATTGAGCGCCTGCCCCAGATCGCCTTCGCTGCGGGCCAGATGATAGAGCCCGAGGTACAACCCTTGCGCCAGCGAAAGCAGGTCGTCTTGCTGAGCCAGCCGCAGGGCTTCCAAGTAGCGCTCCCGGGCTTGACCAGCCTGCTGTAAGTGATGAGCC
>CAYVAP010000252.1:2922-6863 GCA_964449365.1 uncultured Bacteroidia bacterium | reverse complement strand
TGGTTATCCTCAAAAAATCTTGAATGGAGAGCTCGCAGCTAATTGCCACTATGGGGGCATCTCATTTTGTCGCATCCGCTGCCAACCTTGTTATAACCGCAAAGCCTGCAAAGGTCGCAAATGGTGATCTCCTTCGAGTCCTTCGTGGTTAAGCGACATTTTGAGATGCACCCCCTCTTAGGGCCTATTCCAACTTTTGGAAATGGTTGCTTATCTTTCTGAAGAAATCTTGTTTGATCCTTTCCGCTCATTTTTCCCGCCATGTATCTACTCTTCTTCTTCCAGGTTTTTGCGCTGAGCAGCAGCCTCACCCTGGGCAGTTGGTTGATGTTGCATCCTGAATTCAGCCTCATCACCTTGATCGAAGCCGTGATGCTCAGCCTGGGGATGGGTACTGTCATGGCGATGGTGGTAGGCGCGCTGCGGCAGGGAGCCTTGCACCCGGCGGCGTCTTTGGCTGATAACCTGGGGATCAGTGCTCGGGACACCCTCTATCTTCTGGTAAAGCCTCACCTTGCGAAGCAAAGCCTGGCCGATGGTCTTGCCCTGGCAGGCTGGAAGCTGTGTGCACAGCAACATAATCGCTGGAGGTTTCGCACAGGCGCGACTGGGGTCTCTTGGGGAGAGGTGGTAACCCTGCGCTGGGAACTGATAGACGACGAAAGCGCGCTATTGCACCTACACAGCCGCCCCCGGCTGCTCATCCCCCTGATCGGCCATGGCAAGCATCAGCGTAACTTCCGCTTGATCTATCAATTGCTGGCCCGCTGAGCAGCGAAGAATGCTCTTCCCGCCGGGCTTACTGCATGGATAGAGACTGAGGCAGGCGAGAGGGGAGTTTGATCCAGAAGATAGTCCCCTCACCCGGTACAGAGTCAAACCAAATGTGTCCTCCGTGATTGCGCACGACCTTTTGGCACAGGGTCAGCCCTACGCCCGTGCCCTCGTAGTCTTCTCGCTGATGCAAGCGCTGAAACATCTGAAACACGCGCTCCCTATGCTGCATTTCGATGCCGATACCGTTGTCTTTGACGCTGATGAGGTGATAATTTCCTTCCTGTCTGGCCTCGATGACGACCTCAGGCTGGATATCAGTGCGCTTGAACTTGATGGCATTCCCCACTAAGTTCTGAAATAGCAAGTACAGCTCGCTGGGGTAGCCCTGGATGGCGGGCAGGTTGTCCCAATGGACGGTGGCACCCGCCTCACTGATGCGGCTATTGAGCTGGTCGACTACCTCCTGGATCAGTTCTTCGAGGTATACCTTGGTAGGCTGTGGGTTGGCTCGGCCTACGTGGGAGTATTCCAGCAGGTCGCTGAGCAGTTCTTGCAGGCGGCGTGCTCCCTGGGTGGCATACTGCAAAAATTCCTTGCCGCCTTCGTCCAACTGATGGCCATTGCGCCGCTCTATTAGTTGCAGGTAGCTGGTGATGGTGCGCAGCGGCTCGCGCAGGTCGTGTGAGGCGGCGTAAGCCAGTTGCCCCAGTTCTTCGTTGCTTTGTAGCAACTGCTGATTTTGCACCTGAATGGCGTGGCCCTGTTCTTCCAGGCGCTCGTATTGTTGCTTGATTTCGCGGTTTTTGACTCCCAATAAGTGGTTTTGCTTCTCGATCTCTTCATTGCGCTGCTCGACCAGTGCCTGGGTGCGGCGACGATGGAGGTAGCGGCCGTAAAGGGCAAGCAAGGCCACCACAAAGAGCGCCACCACCGCGAGCAAGGCCAGGAGCTGTAGCTCTTTGGTGCGCTGCACCGCTTGTAGGGTAGCTACCTGCTTTTCCATCTCGGTGAGTTGGTACCGAGCCTGCATCTCAGCCATGCGATCGGCACTTTCCTTATCATAGATCCGCTGTCGGGTGTTGCTGGCTTGAATCTGATGCGCATACGCCTCGGCATGTTGCCCCATGGCGGCAGCATTTTTTGCCAGTTGTTCGTAGAGATAGGCCTGCTCTGGCAGGAAATTAACCTCCTGGGCAAGGCCCAAACTCTGCTGCAGCAGGTCTCTGGCCTCGCGATGCTTCCCGAGCTTGAGCATGGCGTCTCCCCGCTGCTTGAGTAGGGACTGCAGCGTATTTTGATTGCCTGACTGCTGCACCAATTTCAACGCACGCAGGTAGATCTCTTCGGCTTCTGCCTCCTTGCCTTGTTCGATCAGCACGCTATGAATATTACCCAGGGTTGAACTCTCGGCGCTACCACTATTAGGGAGTTGATCTTTCAGCGCCAGGGCTTGCTCATAGTAGTCGAGGGCGCGATCATAGCGCTTCAATTTTTCATAAGCGCTGCCAAGGTTGTTGATGGCAAAGCTCTTGAGCCTGGCATTATCGAGTCGTGCGGCTTGCTCCAGGGCCTCTTCGAAGTTGTTGATCGCCTGATCGTAGTGCTGTAGCTCCATTTGCAGCGAGCCGAGGTTGATTAGGAGATAGGAGGCGCGCAATTGATCGCCCAGCTTCTCCCAAATAGGTCGGGCTTCGGCCAAGAGGTCGAGCGCCGTTTCAAACTTACCTTGTCGAGCATGCAAGATGCCCAGGGTATTGAGCAGATGAGCGAGCTGACCGGGCTGATCAAGCTTACGAGCAAGCTGCACCCCTTTTTCCAGGCATTCGGCCGCGAGAAATTGATTGCCCTTAAGCATATAGGCCCGGCCCATCAGGTCATACGCTTGCGCTTGCGAGGCAGGCTGACTCAACTGGGTGGCTAGCGAGAGGGCCTGCTGACTGTATGCAATGGATAGGTCTAAGGAGTCGCGCAAATATCCTTCGGCCAGGCGACACAGCGCCGATGGGCCCCCTTCGCCGCTTATCTCCTCCAGTCGATGTTGCAAGCTATCTCGCACGGACGGCTGGGCTTGAACCGATCCTACTCTCAAGCCAATGACCACCAGTAAATACCTCAAAATCGTTTGCATGTGATTCATTGCGTCGCAGTTTTCCCATTCACTTCAGAATCCTAAAGATAAAAAAAGAAGGACACGAATTGGCACCAACGTAGTAGTGATTTTGACCGAGGACAGCGTTGATCTCGGCGGTTGGCGAAGCAGACTTGACCAGAATCGAACGAAATCGAAGTGGCAGGCCAAAGGAGGCTACTTCAAATATAGTATATTCAAATTTTTTGAAAAAGAATAGATGTACCAGTTGACCGATTTACTGCTTAAGTAATTTTCGAGGTGATGTGTGATAATATATTGATTGTTAGTATCTTATTACTGTTTTATGTCTTCGCAATTTTATGCGAATGGACATACTATATGATAATCAAAAAATTTATTTGGTGGCTATTGTAGAAATGCTGATGTTTGAAGTAGTTGAAACAAACAACTGACTCAATTATCAACCTAAATTTTATACGATCATGCAAAAGCTTTACACCATCATCGCCGCCGCCCTGTTTTTCGTCTTGGCTTTCAACGTAAATGGCCTGCAAGCCCAAAGCGTAGAAGGTGAGCCTATTCTTGACTGGGTTTTTACCCCTTACTACCCTGAAAACGAGGAAATGCCCATGAATATCCGTCAGGCTACCCAGCCCGTGATGTCCGTGAGCCTCAGCCCTATGTCAGAAGAGATGCTGAAAGTGTGGTACAACGCGCTGGTAGGGACCTCTCAGTTGGAGATTTTTGATATCAAAGGCCAGGTATTGCACACTACCACCGTCGGCAACGATCGTCAGCGTGCAGGGATGTATCAGTTCAATGCTAGCACCCTCGCGCCCGGGATGTACATGATCCGCATGACCAGCGGTGCCTACGAAATGGTTCAGAAAGTGATCTTGCGCTAATGATCAAATTTGATGCCAGTATGAATCTACTGCGTCGAAGATCAGATCTGTAGCCTAAAATGGGCAGTTGAGCGAAACGCTCGAGCAGGGCGATGGCCAATCAAAGGGCTGTCGCCCTGTCTTTTATGCTAGTGAAGAAAGGTGGAGAGTGGAAAGTGGAGAGTGGA
>CAYVAP010000252.1:0-2822 GCA_964449365.1 uncultured Bacteroidia bacterium | reverse complement strand
GAGTGGAAAGTGGAAAGTTGCGAGTGGAAAGTGGAGAGTGGAGAGTGGCTGATTATGCCGGAATCAGTTGCCCCGCCCCCTTTTCAAAACAGTGGATGATGAAGGCTTAAGAGCATGAACATGGTGACATTTCACCCCCTTTATCTTCCTAAAGGGGGTTTTGTTTTACGGTTGAGCAAAGCTCAACCCCGTCTGAATGCCCCCTTGAGGGGGCTACGAGGGTGAACCACACTCAAACTGCCACCAACCGAAAGCGTCACAATCAGGAACGTTGAACTGCGAAACGAATGCCTAGCCGCTCAAATGCTGCGGTAGGGGCGATAAGTGTAGTATTTGGGGCGATCGTCGAGGCGAAGATGCAACCAGTGGACACCTAGCCCGGAGGTGCTTAGCCAAACGGGCTTGCTGCTGATACGAGCGCGCATGGCCCGGGCTACTCCCTGCCATAGCGCCAACTGCTGATCGACCGCCGCCCGGCGCAGAAAGGCCGCTAAATGTGGATACGCCAGCGGTGCCTGCCGTGGCGTAGGTACCACTAGCATCGCATCGCGGCCCAGATTGGGAAAGGTCACCACCTGCGTACCCTGAGCCTGAGCAAAATGATCGCGAAAAGCTGCCTGCTTAGCGCGTACCTCGGCCAGCACAGGGCTATCCACCACCACGTACTCAAAGGGGCGCTCCAACTCTTGGGTCCAAAGGGGGGGCGTCTCCCAAAAATAGGCTTCAAATGGTACATTGGCTAGCCACTCGCAAAAGGTAGCCGTGAACTCGACGTTGGTCGCCCACAGATCCAAAATCTGCCCAAAACTCAACGGCCTACCCTGGTGTAGCCACCGGGTGCGGAATATATCGCCGTGATTTTCCACTTCCGTATGAGGATGCCAGCCATCTACGCACATGCGATCAAGATAAGAAATGAAGGGATAGAAACAGCCCGATTTCCCTTTTCCGACGCCAAGCTATGGTTTTTTTTGTGGAAAGAATGTTATATATTCATAGTGGCATCGCTTTTAACACGCTGCCTTGGACTTACTACCCTTTCCTGAGTTGAAAAAGCGGATCCCTGGCCAGACCAGTCCGCTACCTTTTGGGCTTTCCTTCGCATGTTCTATATCAACTGACTCTACTCGTGATGAATGACCTGATGATAACCGTTGCCTGCTACGAGGATCGTCGGCTGGCAGTGCACCACGCCGAACTGCTGCGCAATCGTGGGCTCACCTGTGATCTGAAAGAAACGCACATCACCGATTCGCTGGCCGACTTGGTGGGCGAAGAAACGGAGTATTTGCTCAAAGTACCCGAATCGGAAGTCACTTCTGCCTTCGAATGGTTGGCCGCGCTGGAGCGTACCCCCCTGTATGAGCCTGCGGGCGAAGGCGACAGCCTTTTGCTGATCGGCGCGGTGCTAGCCATGGTCGGTATCCTGACCAGCTTTGGTCGTTTGGATGGGATCAACGAAGACTTCCTGCTGCTGCCTTACGCGCTAGCCCTGGTCGGCGGATGCCTCTTCTTGCGCGGCTTGATGGTCAACCGCATGGAAGAAAGCAGCGAGTGAGAGCGGCTTTCGAACCCTTCGCAAAAAAATCTGCGGCCCGTGATGCCATTGCATTACGGGCCGTAAATCTATTTTTAACGTGTCGATAGAATAGGCGCTGAACAAACGGGATGCGCGTCAAGTGTCGAAAAGGAAAGTGTACCCTGTACCAGGGTCAGGCATGCACAGGCTCCGGTGGCAACACGTACACCCCAGGGGGTAGATCTAAGGGAGCATCCCAGTCGAGGGGGGGCCATCCACCTTCATCATCATCACCATCGTCATCATCATCTTCCGTCGAAATAGAATCGGATACTGATTGGGAGGCGAAAAACCCACGAGGTGAGCAAGCATAGAATAGCATGATAGAAACCCCAACGATCAGAATGAAGGGATTAAGAAAAATAGCTAAATAGGACCAAAACATATGGTTGCAGAGTATTAGGTCAATCAAATGACTTATGTCAATACAACCAGTAACCTTGGGCGATGTTTCAGGGAGTAAGAAAAAAACGGCACTTATTGGTAGCTATGCTTCGACGATCAAAACGGCGGGCTTGTCGTCGCGTAAATGAATCACCATCCGCTCATAGACCTTCAAATAGGTTTCTTCGCTGTTGATGGCTCGGCGGTATCCACTCGCCTGAGGGGGAGAGTCTACCCGCTCAGCGAGTACGATGGAGCCATACAGATGGCGAGCTTCCAATCCCAGACAAAATCCTACCGGATAAGGGCCAGGCGTGTCGCCCAAGACCAGCATACCTTGGTGGCCCTCCCCAAAGCGAAACAGATAAGTACTCTGCTTGCCCCCCTCTTGTGAAAGAGTGATCGGGTAGGTACCAGCAGGTAGAGGCCCTTGCCCAGCAGATGCCGCCGCGTGGCTGCCTTCGAGGGTAGCCGCCAGGCGCTGCTCCTCTAGCAACAGCTCGCCGACGATGTCCCAGGGGCCCGCGTCGAGTCGCCTGAGTCTCAAGAGCATCGTGCCGGGAGCAAAAGTCGCTTGCGTGGCCGGGCGCGGGTCGGCGTGTCCTTGGGGCTGGGCAGATGACGCCTCGGCCCCACCAGCAGGGGCCGTAGCAGGCGCGGGGAGGACGTCTCCTCCCCCAAACAAGTTGCGCAGAAGCTTGCGAATCCGATCAAACATGGGCACTTGGCTTTGTTTCAAACTTACGGCTTTTTCGATTGTCTTCTTAGCTTTTACCGAGTTATCACTCAAAACAGAAGACCAAAATCCTCTAGTGCTCTGTCAAGTTGAAAATGATGGGTAAGCGGTCGCAGATTTTTT
>CAYVAP010000251.1:0-6887 GCA_964449365.1 uncultured Bacteroidia bacterium | reverse complement strand
GGTAAAAGTTCTTAAAGTCGTTGACGGTGCCTTTGCGCACGGCCTCCACAAACTGATTGATAAAGCGCTCGGAGGAGATGTACAAAACCGCCCGCCGGGGAGCGACCTCTTTGATAGAGTTGCCGATGGCCTGGAGCAGGTGCGTTTTTCCCAGTCCCACCCCGCTGTGTACAAAGAGCGGGTTGTAGGCCGTGATGCCAGGCTTGTTGGCTACGGCGTACCCTGCTGCGCGTGCCAGGCGATTGCAGTCGCCTTCGATGAAGGTATCGAAGGTATAGGTCGAGTTTAGGTTGGAGTCGACCTCGAAGTGCCGAATGCCAGGGATGACAAAGGGATTGGGCACCGGGCGGTTGGAGTTGATGGGCTGACTCATGGGAGGCCCCGCTTTGGAGGAGCCGTTGGCCACGCGCGAGGCAGTAGGCATGCGCATCGTGGTGCCATTACCGGGGGCAGCCTGATGATCGATCACGATGGAATACTCCAGCCGCCCTTGCGGCCCGAGTTTGCTGTGAACGGCCTCTCGCAAAAGCCCGACGTAATGCTCTTCCAGCCACTCATAAAAGAATTGGCTGGGCACCTCGATGGTGAGGATTTGCTGCTCCAGTTTAATGGGTTTGATCGGTCTGAACCAGGTATCAAAGCTTTGAGGAGCAATTTTCTCCCGGATCATTTGCAGACACCCATCCCATACGTCAACGTAGGTTGTTGCCATTCTCTCGCGTGCTAAATCTGTTGGTACAAAGGCCTTTCACCCTAGCGGCTGAGGCTTCTTTTTCTTCTTTGGCGTAGGGATAAACGTCCGAAAAAAAAGATAGAAAAAAAACTTGACCAAATCTCTTTTTTTACAGGCATTGCGAAAAACTGATATAAACTTGAATCCCAAAACCTTAGAAAAATGCAAGAAAAAAACTGACTCAATAGGCGCTTTTTTTATTGCATGTTGAGAGATATCGATCACTTTTGGACCTAATTAGCTGTATATCAGACTTTTAAAAGAGACGAAAAGATAATTGCAATCAATGGCAAAATTCATATAAAGTTAAATTGATACGCCTGTTTTATTCGAATAACCGAATAAAGTCCCAGGCCATGCAAGCTTCCCCCCATACCAAAAAGCAAATGCTTCCAGCAATCAAACGAAGAGTAGCAAAATCATGCTAATGAAACCTGCATGCCAGAGGGGAAATCAGCCGAACAGCTTCTGGATATCCTTTTTCAACATAAATCTGACCCTGTGGGCAGTCAGTTCGGAATGATCACGGGTTTTCTCCAGGATTTTTCGAGCCAGCGCCCGGGCATCTTCCTCATTTTGAAGCTCCTGCGCAGTCTGATGGATCAGCGCCAAGATCTCGTCTTTGGCACGTACCAAGCCTTCCCAGCCTTGCGGGCTGATATATAGCTGCTGCGCCAAATTGTGCTCGTACTCCCCTCGAATTTCCTGCACCAACTCTGCCCGAAACTCATCGATACTCTTGCCACTAGCCCCCACCCGCGCCAGCAGATGCTCCGGGCTGATCCGCTCCAGAAACAAGATGGCCCGCTCGTAAGCCGAAAGCCGCAACGGTAAATGCTGTCGCATGACCTCACTGCGGAGGTTCACTTCCTGCTCACTCTCGGTACGCCGCTGATTCGCGTCATTGACCACTTTCACTGCGATCAACACCAGTAGAGCTGGCACCACATATTTCAAAACTTCGGCTATTACTTCAACTAGTTCCATAACGATGAGCCTTGCATAAAATTACCTAAAAGGCTACGACCATTTAGCATAGAAGTTGGGAACAAAAAGATCAGCCCAATCCGGCCCAGCGCTGCATTTCGCGGAAAGTAGCACGGTCGATCTGATGCCCCAACCACTGACAACGAATGACACGCTGCCGAGCCTGCTGCTGATCAGGCTGCTGAAAAAATCGCCAACTTTCCTCAGGATCCACCACTTCGTCTTGCTCCCCGATCACTACCCAACGCAGGGAACAACCGCGACGAGCAGTCAGCTCGATATGGATCTCCGAACGACTCAGATAGACGGCAGGATTGAAGAGCAAGCAAGGTACACCCATTTCTTCTGCCAACCAAAAGCCCAAAACCCCACCCAGAGAGCTCCCAATGATAAAATCGAGGTGGTTTTGCTGCGCATATGCGCGCAAAATGGCGTAGGCATCCGGCTGCTGTCGGTAGTCCAGGTGTAGGGCAAAAACTTGGTGGCCAGCCTCTTCGAGGCTTTGAATCCGGTCGGGATTGGGCGAGCTATCCAGGCCGTGAATGTAGAGAATGCGCATGTGAACAGAATGGAAAATGAGTCTTGAGAAAGGGGCCAGCATGATCGCTGGCTATTTTTCCCTTTTCCTGATCTGGAAAACCAGGCAAACATGGTTAATTTACCCCTTAAAATCACCCCTATGCGCCTTCTCATTGCTCTGATAGCTTGTACCCTGCTCTGCATCAGCGTATTTAGCTGCACAGGCGTTCCTCGTATATCAGCCCAGCAAAAGCGAGATGCGGCGTATCTTATGGGAGAAAAAGGCATCTACCTAAAAAAGTGGCAACTGGTTGAAACCTTTGATCCCTACCAGGGCGGCACCCTGATTTCCCCCGAGCCACAAAACCCCAAGCATCTCATGCTCTTTCAGGATGGTGATTTTATCCGCTACGATCGCAGCAACTACAGCTCGGGCCAGTGGTACCTCGATCAGGCCAACGATCGCGTGGCGCTGACCTTCAAGATGGAAAACAACCGCCGCATTCCTCCGGCTGAGCGCGATACCCTCTATCGCTACCACATTCAGCATCACAGCGCCGACAGCCTGGTGCTGGGCGTACAAGGGCGACATGGCATCGTAGAGCTTCGCTACCGAGAAGTGCCCTTCAATCGCCCCGATACCACTGGGCGCAGCGCGGACTGATACCCCCACCCTAGTCATTCGTTTCGCGGTTCAAAGTCCGTGGGGGTACCCCGCAGGTGCAACCCCTGAGTCGGTCAATATGAGGGGCAAATCCTCCCCACTTTCCCTATGGCTTAGGCCGTGCAGTTTGATGAGTTTTTTATCCTACGTGTTTGGGCCAGGATGTACCCTTCACCAGGGTTCAAAATCCGATGCCCGTTCATATAGGTAGGCTCACGCCTCACGCGCTTCAGTCAAACAACACCACCCAGGGCCGATGGATCAGCCGCCAATGGCCATCGAGGTAGACCATGATGTCGTAGGCGGAGCCAAGCTTTCGACCCGGCTCGACGAATTTCAAGCGGTAAAAGATCAAGTCAGGCTGAAACGCTTCGGCCAATTCATGATAGCCCCCAGGAAAATAGCGAGCTTCGCCTTCATACACTTCCAATTGCTCAGGCGTGGCTGCCCACACTAGCAGGTGGGTTTGCCCCTGTATGCGCGGCCCCAAGACCAGAGAGGCGGTCCGGCGAAGCTGCCGCTGATAGCGGTAAACCTTACGGCCCAACTTGGGGTCGTAAAATAGTCGCTTGCAGTCGTCCAGACTAGGAAACAGGCACTCGGTCAGATCTTCGCGGGTCGCCTGATCGGTACTCAACACAAAATGGAGCAGGCTATCGAGCCCCGCTCGACCGGGGGGAAAGGTCTCAGACCAGTCAGGCTGGGCTTGGGAAGATCCCAGCCAGAGGCCCATGATCCCCAACAGAGCAATGCGCAGATTTCTCATTGTGTATAGGCGGCTTGAGTAGTAAATGTGGGGGCTTGCTCGCGAGAATGCAAATCAAGATCAGCCCATCCTCATGCTTTTCCCTCAGAAAATACGACCTTTAAGCCTCTTCACCCAAGATCAGCCGCGCTATGCCTCGATCACAAGCTGACGTATGGACACAGGCCATCAAGGCCAAAGGCCATGAGTTGGGCTTTGACCTGCTAGGCATCGCCAAGGCCGAGCAGTTGCAGCAAGAAGCCCGCGACCTGGAACAATGGCTCAGCGAGGGCCGCCACGGTAGCATGCAGTGGATGGAAAATCACTTCGAAAAGCGCATCGACCCGCGCAGGCTGGTGGAAGGGGCGCAGTCGGTGATTTCGGTGATCCACAATTACTACCCCGCGCAGCATCAGCCACCGGGGGCACCCAAGGTGTCGCGCTATGTCTATGGCGAGGACTATCACAAGGTGCTCAAGCGCAAGCTTTATGAGTTGTTTCGCTACCTCCACGAGCTGGTGGGGGAGGAGGTAGCAGGGCGCGTCTTCGTCGATTCGGCTCCCGTGATGGACAAAGCCTGGGCCAAGCGCAGTGGCCTGGGCTGGATCGGCAAGCACACCAACCTGATCACCCCGCAGCGGGGCAGCTACTTTTTCATCGGCGAGATCATCCTGGCCCTACCCTTGACCTACGACCAAGGCCCAATCCAGGACTACTGCGGCACCTGCACCCGCTGCCTGGATGCTTGCCCCACCGACGCCCTGACCCCCTACCAAATCGATGCCTCGAAGTGCATCTCCTACCTCACCATCGAACTGCGCGAGGAGCTGCCCCCCGAGTTTCAAGACAAACTCGAAGGCTGGGCCTATGGCTGCGACATCTGCCAGGAGGTATGCCCTTGGAATCGCTTTTCTACTCCCGAAGGCGGCGACTTTGCCCCCCTCGATCATGTGCAATTCTCGGCAGAAGAGTGGGAAGAAATCGACGAGCGCACCTTCAAAAAACTGGCCCGCAAAACGGCCATGAACCGCGTCAAGTGGCAGAAGATGAAGGATAATTTGCGGGTGTTTTTTGAGCGGTGAGACCGCTGCGCTGCGAGAAGAGAGACCGCTGCGTGTCGAGAAGTGAGACCGCTGCGCTGTGAGAAGCGAGCCAGAAAGCCCGATCACCTGGATCACCAAGCTCACCTCTGATCACCTCCTTCTCAACCTCTCACTCTCCCAAAATCTCAGCATCCCAACCTCTCAACCTCTCAACCCACCACCACCTTAGGGCGCTGTGGCTCCTCGTGCTCCTTCTTCAGGGACAAGTTGTAAAGATCGGTGCGTCGATCCTTGAGAATGCGCACCGAGCCGTATTCGTGCAGTTCCTTCAGCAGAGCCAGGTCGACATCGGCGATGAGGGTCATCTCGGTGTTGGGAGTGGTTTCAGCCTTTACGCCGTTGGTGGGGAAGGCAAAGTCGCTGGGGGTGAAGATGGCTGATTGGGCGTACTGGATGTCCATGTTATTGACCCGGGGTAGGTTGCCCACACAGCCGGCGATGGCCACGTAGCACTCGTTTTCTACCGCGCGGGCTTGGGCGCAGCGACGCACCCGGTAGTAGCCGTTTTGGGTGTCGGTGAGGAAGGGGACGAATAAGATCTGGATGCCCTGCTCGGCGTAGAGGCGGGCCAGCTCGGGAAACTCCACGTCGTAGCAGATGCAGATGCCGATGCGCCCGGCGTCGGTGTCGAAGACCTGGATTTTGTCGCCGCCTGACATGCCCCAAGAAGAGATTTCGGAGGGTGTGGGGTGAATTTTCATGTAGTCTTCCCAAGTGCCATCGCGACGGCAGAGGTAGGAAATGTTTTTGAGGTGGCCACCGTCATCGACGTAGGGCATCGAGCCGGTGATGATGTTGACGTTGTAGGCCATGGCAAACTCCAGAAACTTCAGGCGCAGCGGCTCGGTGTATTGGGCCAGCTCGCGGATGGCACGGGCTTCGCCCAAGTGGTTGAAGTCGGCCATGAGCGGCGCTTCGAAAAACTCCGGGAAGAGGATAAAATCTGACTGGTAATCGCTCACCGCATCGACAAAGTACTCCACCTGCTCGATCAGGGCGTCGAAGTTGCGAAAGAGGCGCATCTGCCATTGTACCAAGCCGATGCGCACCACCGATTTGGGCTGATTGAAAAACGACACATCCGGCTCCTGGTAGTAGATGTTGATCCACTCCAGCAGGGTGGCGTACTCCTTGGACTGGGTGTCCTCGGGGAGGTAGTTTTTGATGATTTTTCGGACGTGAAAGTCGTTGCTGAGCTGGAAGCTCAGGGTGGGATCATAGATCTCCTTGAGTTTGACCTTTTCGATGTATTGGCGCGGTGTCAGCTCTTTGGCATAGTCGCTGTAATTGGGAATGCGCCCGCCGGCCATGATGGCGCGCAAGTTGAGCTGTTCGCAGAGCTCCTTGCGGGCATCGTAAAGGCGGCGACCCAGGCGCATCCCCCGATAATCAGGATGTACGCATACCTCCACTCCATACAGCACATCCCCGTTGGGATCATGGGTGGTAAAGCGGTCGTGGTCGGTGATCTGGTTGTAGGTGTGCTTGTCGCCAAACTTTTTGTAGTCCACGATGATGGCCAGGGCTACCGCCGCCAGTTGTCCATCAACCGTGATGCAGAGTTGTCCTTCCGGAAAGATGTTGAGCAGCTTGGCGATGGAGAATTTTTCCCAGTACATGTCTTCGATGACCGGATAGGCTTGCTCCATAGCTTCGTTCATAGGTTCGAGGTCGGCTAGGGCAAGGTTACGAAGTTCGATCGTGGCGTGATTTTGCATAAAAATATAGCGAAATGAAGCTTGAAAAAGTCCAGGGGCGTATATACCTCTGACCAGGACTCACCTTTTCCCACCAATGGGTTGGATTTTCGTCCCTATCGCATTGTCTGTCTAGGACTTTTGCAACAAATTGCAAGCGATTTTGTCGATAACCAATTTTGTTTACTTTCAGTTAAAAAAGAGAAGGCTTCAAAAGTCAGCGGTGTTACCCTAATGACCTTCCTTTTCTCTATGGGTAAACTGTGTAAGCGAACCCTTAGTTCGTGCCAACACCAGCCGACGCGCTCTCTTCGTTATTTTTTACGCCAAATTACTCGTCAACTTTGGATTCATCCCTGCCTCCTTCTGCTCATTCTTCGACCCGTCAAGTCTCTCGCGCTCACGTGCAGACCTATCAAGAATTTCTCAAACAGAGCTT
>CAYVAP010000250.1:0-6967 GCA_964449365.1 uncultured Bacteroidia bacterium | reverse complement strand
GTAAACGCTGTGCCTGACTACCTTATACCCCATACCCTTACCCCCCTGACCGTTCATATAGGTCAGGATTCTATACGAATTTCGAATGGTTAATTACTTAATTCCGAAGGCGCTAGTAGCATGAAGCATCCCCTCAATTTTGGGCAAAGGTCTTGGGGCCTAGGCTATCTTGCTGCAGGCGGAAGCTATCGAGCAGAAAATCCCGCACAATGTCGCCCACCCGCTCGGCTCCGCGGCGATTGGGGTGGGTGTAGTCGCTGCGCGCCAGGTCATTTTTGACCCACTGCACCATCGAATTGCGACCGCCCATGGCCTCATACAAGTCCAAAAACGCCACACCTGTACGCTCGGCCACTCGACGCTGCGCCCTCACGATCAGAGGGACACTCGGGTCTGTCTGCATACGCCCGTGCAAGTTGGTGCTTTTGTCGCTGCAACTCACCATCAAGATGGCGGCCCCGGGAGCATGCTCCTGAAAATGGCGTACCACCCGCTCCATGCCGCGCTCATAGCTGCTAAAATCAGTGCGGCGGGTCGAGATCACGTTGAGCCCAAATTGCAACACGATCAGGTCATAAGACAGCCGCTCGTGAAACTGAGTCAAGGTCTGCCCGGGAATTTCGACCAGGTTCATGCCGCTATTGCCCCGCGAGGCAAAGTTATCGATGAAGACGCCCGACTCGCTTTCGAAGCTCAAACCATACACGGGCAGATCTTTGGGGATCTGAAAGTTGAGCTTGATCTCTTGGGTGGCTTGATCGCAGATCAGCATTTCATTGACCAAGGCATTGCGGTCGAGGCGCAGGGTATCGCGCCCATGGTCTGCGTCGACCATGACCATTTGCCTGGCCAGATCGTTGGGATTGCGCTTGCGGCGTCCGTAAAAGAGCCGCACCCGCTCAAAGCTGCGGGTACCGGGATAGAGGTCTTCGCCTTTGTACTCCACCCAGGTGCTGCCGCTGTTCCCGTCGCGGCGAGTGAGGAAGTATTCGCCTGAGATGCCATACTCATGGGCGGGCGCTTGGGGGGTGAGCAAATTGAAGTCTTTCCAGTCGCCCGAAAAGCGATGGTAGATGCTCTTGCGAAAGCCGTAGGTCTGCGAGGTGATAGGTACGAAGCCCACGCCAGTGCCGCCAAATCGCTCTTGCAGGTCATGGCGCAGCGATTGGGTCACCAGATCGCCCTCGATCATGGAGTCGCCAAAATAGCCGATGCGCACTTTTTCGCCTTGCTGCTGCAAGCGGGTGATGGCCGCAAAAAAAGGCTGCAACGGATGCTTGACCATAGGCTCTGAAACCACCACCGTATCGATGGGCTGATTGAGGGCAGCCAAGTCGGCCGTATCGATCAGCACCTCAGGGGTTACCGCCGGAGCGGCTACCGGGGGTTCGTACGCTTCGAGGCCCAGACTCATCAGCACCAGGCTCTGCTCGCTTTGTAGCCGACTCACAATGACGTCGATGGTGCCGGCTAGCACTGCGGCCAACAGCATGGCCCAAAATCCGTGCGAAATGTTTGAAGTGGACATACGAAGCCAAACCTGTCCGATGGTACCGCTGTGATCCGTGAATTTGCGCTGCATGATAGGAGATATCAGGGATAGGGTCAATCACATTTTCTGAAAAATGTAACGTTGGCTGGCATTTGTCAACTCACCCTGTTACAGAATCCGTGCCGAATCCATCCCTGGTCCTGGCCTATGCGGTTTCGATCAAATGATCCGTAGGCTGCACCTGCGGCGCATCCCTACCTGAAGATCCCTACGAGGCAAATCTCCTCAGAATCGCACCCCTACTCCCATTTCGAGGTTCAGCATTTCTGACCATTCCGTTTTTAGGTGCTACGCCTCTATTTGTAATGGTTTCGATGATCAGAGGAAAACGCTTCGTAATAGGCTGCCAGTCACCCTCTGTGTCTCCCTTGAAGGGGCTACGGGGGTAAAAAGCGCCTCTCGCGGCGCACGCAGAGGCGAATGCCTCTGGCTGGGGTCTCCCTCACCTCTGCTTGTCATGTTAAGCAGGGAAAGCGATTTTATCCCCTACCGCCTTCAAATATCTGCCAATAGCTGGCAAATTTCCCAAATTGGGAAGTCTTGTCTCGACAAGGCCACGCTTACCAGCGCCGCGCGATCATAACTCGCTCTACCTGTTCTTCGCCAGGGGCCTCTAGCAACAAGGCTCCCCCCTGCGCGACCTCGATCTCCCAGGGATGCGCACGTAGGCGAGCGATATCTTCTGGCTCGTCGCCCTCGGCAGGCAGCCAGTGCAGGATCATGCCTGCGCCGGGCGCGTTGTAGCTCAGCAGATACAGGCCATCTTCGGCGGGAAACACCTCCTCGAAAAAGGAGCGATTTTCCCAGGCGGGGAGGGGCGGATCAAAGCGTAGGGTTAGCAGGGCATACACCTCCTCGGGGGCTGCGTAAAGATCCAGGTCAGGGGGAAAGCTCTCGCTATCGATCCAGGTCTGGGCGTACATTTCCCATCGGCCCACCTGCCCCATGCGCTGCCAGGCAGGTTCCTGATCCGTTGCCTGCTGCTGCCCCCTCAGCCAGTCTACTAGCAAAATCAGCGGACTGGCGACCAGCCAGGCCAGGTCGATAGAGCGCTGCAGGGCATCGCTGATCGGCTCGGCCGCACTCGGTACGGGCTCGGGCTCTTCCCAGATGTCAAAGCGGGGCGATAGGCGTTCGAGGATAGCGGAGGTAGGCACGTGAGGCTAAAGGTTAAAGCATGGAGGAGGGAAGCAGTCAAGGGGTGCTCTCCAGCAACCTTCCCACGACGGGCAGGCGCTCGAATACGCGCGCGCTATGGGGGGCTTGGGCGAGCTCATCGCTCAGATCCTGCCCGGCCCAGTGGCCGTAGTGGATGCCCGTGCGCCAGTAGCGGCTTTGGCTGGCATCGTAGATGGTCCCCTGGTATGCGATCCAAATTTCATCGCGATCCTGCCCATTGCGCAGAGCCAGTTGGCTGCGAGAATAGCTCTCCATACTTGCAAATTGGTGATCTCCCCCCTGATAAACAAATCAGGCGCTCTACCAGAGAGCGCCTGATCGATTTTCTTGATCACGCCATCGAGACCTCACATGACTGAGCGATCGTCAAGCGTTTGTAGCCCTTCCTTGATTTTTTCCAGGTTTTGGTCGATGTCATTCATTTCCCAATCAAAACGAGAATCGCCTTCAAGGGACGCATCAGAGCGGGTACCCTGATTTTCTACCAGCTTGCCAGTGTTGGGGTTGGCAAACTTTTCGCGCGATAGCTTAATCGCTGAGCCAGCTACCGTCAGCATCAGAAAGACTCCTAGGGCAACCCCTACGAGGGCTTGCAAATTGATACTAAAGCCGCCAAGGTACAGCCGCTTGGCCGAGACAGAGGACGTACTCAGGCTGGGTATAGTCTGCTCTTCTTCTTGCGGGCGAGAGCGACGCACATAATCACGAATCGCCGTCAAGGAATCTTCGGAGGGATCGTAGGAAACGACCGTCAAATCCTCTATCGCCCCTTGAAGGGTTTCGTAGCGCTGCCAAAGCTCTTCATCGCTGACTAGCTCTGTTAGCAGTGCTTCACTCTCCGCCTGATTCATTTCATCATACAGGAAGCGGAGGATGTCTTCATCGGTGTACCGTTTCTTCATAACCTTCCAATGTGCCAGTTTCCCGGGCTAGCTTTTTGAGGTTGAGAAGCGCATAGCGCATTCTTCCCAAAGCTGTGTTAATGCTCACGTCGGTGATGGCAGCAATTTCTTTGAAGCTCAACTCTGCGTAACTACGCATGACCAGTACTTCGCGTTGCTTCTCAGGTAGTTGCTGAATCAACTTTCTAATGTAACGAGCATTTTCCTGGCTTATTATCTGATCTTCGGAGGATTCCTCGGTGCGCTGCACCACGTTGAAGATGTCGTAGTCTTCGCTTTCGCGCTGCACAGGGTTGCGCTGCGACTTACGAAAGTGGTCGATGGCCAGGTTGCGAGCGATGCGGATCACCCAAGGTAAAAACTTACCTTCTTCGTTGTACTTTCCAGAGCGGATCATACGTACCACTTTGATCATCACATCTTGAAAGAGGTCTTCGGCGACCGAGCGATCTTTTACGATCAAGTAGATGGTGGTGAATACTTTGGACTTGTAACGAGCCAACAGGGTGTCAAAACACTGATCGTTGCCAGCAAGAAATCCTTTGACGAGGTCTTTGTCGGGGGTTTGGTTGGAAATCGCCTTCTCCATGACGTTGCGGTTTGGATTTCGTGGCCAGGCAGGGACACCTTGCCACGGGTTGAGTTAGGACGTGGAATGTTAGGGAAGGTAACAGGTTATCACGCCTCGGACGACAAGATTTAGCTCGTATTTGCAGACCTCAATGGTTCAATCAAATATAGCCTCAGGGGAGGTAGGAAGCAAACTTGGTCAACCATTGCTTTCCATACCATAGACGGCAGAAAGGGTGCCAACTCCACGAAATCGGTGAATGATTGGAAAAAAAATGGGGATAACTGGTCATCGTAGGAAGACCAGAAACGAGCCATGAAGATGCTTGTATAGCCTGAACCGCCCTCAGTGTGAGGGGATACGCTGCCTGAGATGGCTATTTTGAGCGAGGCAACCGGGATTATGGGCCGACCGGAATGGCAAGCAGGTGGTCCTGATTTCTTTAGATGGCAAGTAAGCTCAAGGCAGAGAAGAGAGCGGGAGCCCACCGGTACCGACTGCTATCGATCGCTTTGGTGTCAACACATTTGTCGCCAAAAATAGACAGTGAACCAAGGTCGATATCTAACATGATGATAACGAGTAAAAGGTCGCAAATCATATGTTTGAACTGTGAAATTTTTTTTCAAAAAACACCCGACCACCATGACAAAAGTCACCCTACCTACCGCATCATGTGTACTTCTCTCTTCCGAAAAAAATGGTACTTTTTTTTTGAAATGGCTTATCCTGACCATCGACTATTTCACCTCATAGCCCCGAATCTATTCACTGTCATGCATTTATCCGAAAGCCTCGCCAATCGCACCGCAGAGTTTTTGCACCGATATCCGCCGTTTTCTTATCTACCTTTCGATGAGGTAGAAAACCTGGCTGCGCAGGTTTCGCTCAAGTTTTTTGCCCAAAACGACTTTGTCTTCGAGCTCGATGAGCCACGGGGCGACGGCTTTTTTGTGCTGCAAAAGGGCCGCATCGAGATTCTCGCGCCAGATGATGCCGAGTACCGCGTGATAGACCTCTGCGACGTGGGAGACCTCTTTGGCGTGCGGGCCATGCTCACCCAAAACAACTACGTGGCTAGCGCCCGCGCGGATGAAGAGTCGCTGGTCTACGAAATTCCACGCGCCCCTTTCGTCGAGCTTACCGAACGGTACCCGCAGGTGGCCATGTTTTTTGCCTCGGGCTTTGCCGCTGGCATGACCGTGGTGCGGGAAGAAAAAACCGAAGCAGCAGGCCAAGCCTCCAGGCAAATCTTTGTCCCGAAATCCAGCCAAAACACAGTCTTTCGAGAGGAGGATGTGATCGTGATGAAGCCCACCGAGCAGGTAGCCTTTTGCTCTCCCAAAAACACCGTGCAGGAAGCGGCTCAGATCATGGCCGAATACCGCATTGGCTCTCTGGTGGTCGCCAATGAATCGCTACAACCGGTGGGCATCATCACCAGTGTCGATTACACCCGCCGGGTGGGGACGGGTGAGGTGGCCATCACGGCTCCGGTAGCCCGCCTGATGAGCAGCCCGGTGATGACCATCCCCAAAGGCATCACCGTCGCCAAGGTGATCCTCACCATGATGAAGCACAACATTCGCCACCTGGTGGTCACCGAGAATGGCACCCCTCAGTCGCGCTTCGTCGGCATCGTCTCTGAGCACGACGTGCTGCTCACCCAAGGCAACAACCCCGCCGTGCTGGTCAAGCGCCTGCAAAAAGCCCACTCTACCGAGGAGATGCTAGAGATCCGCGACCGCGCCGAGGAGTTGATTTTCAATTACCTGGAGCAGGAAGTCTCGGTAGAGTTCATCACCGGTACCATGACCGAGATCAACGATGCCCTGATCAAGCGCGCCATCGAGATGAGCCTCGAAGCCCTCTCAGCCGAAGGCTACGAGCCGCCCCCGCTGACCTTTGCCTGGCTCAACCTCGGTAGCGAAGGGCGCGGCGAGCAACTACTGCGCACCGATCAAGACAATGCCCTGCTCTACCAAGATCCACCGCCAGCGCTGGCTCAGCAGGCAGAAGATTACTTCCTCCGTCTGGGAAAGGCAGTAACGGATATCCTAGAAGCGTGTGGGTTTGCCCACTGTCCAGGCGAGATCATGGCCAGCAATCCCAAATGGAACCTGCCCCTTGCCGCCTGGAAGAAGCAATTCAGCCAGTGGATGCACACCCCTGATCCCAAGGCGCTGATGCACGGCACCATCTTCTTCGACTACCGAGCTGGCTATGGCGATCAACAGTTGGCCCAAGCCCTGACCCAACACCTCTTCGATGAAATGGAGAAAACCAGCAACTTCATCAACTTTTTCGCTCAAAATGCCCTAGGCAATCCGCCTCCCTTGAGTTTCTTCAAAAACTTCATCGTAGAGCGTAGCGGCAAGCACAAGGATGCATTTGACATCAAGCTGCGCGCCATGATGCCGCTCTGCGATGCCGCGCGAGTGCTGATGCTGGCGCATCGCGCCAGTGGCGTTGGCAATACCATCGAGCGCTACCACGAGCTCGCCGCCCTAGAACCCAACAACCAAGCCCTCTTCGAAGAGGCGGCGATGGCCTATGGACTCATGGTGCGCTACCGCGCCATCAATGGCTTTCGCAACCACAACCCAGGCCGCTACATCAACCCCAACCACCTCAACAAAATCGAACGACAAACCCTAAAATATGCCTTCCGCACCATCGATGACCTCCACTCGCTGCTCAAGACTCGCTTTTCGCTCAACTATTTTCAGTGATCAGTGATCAATGGTCAGTAGGTGGTCAGTG
>CAYVAP010000249.1:0-6967 GCA_964449365.1 uncultured Bacteroidia bacterium | reverse complement strand
TTGGCTCACTCAGTGGCCGCCCAAGCGGCTAAATTTACTCACCTATATGAAAGGGTCGTAGAAGGCTTTGGCACAGGCCAGCCCCCCACATATTGGCTCACTCGGTTGCCGCCCAAGCGGCTAAATTTGTTTTCAATTACGAACTGCGAATTTCGAATGCGAAGCACTAGCATCACCGGGCGATGCTCATAGCGGTAGCCCCTGCGTCGAATGCACCGAGGCGATCAAGCCTCAAAATCGGTAGGCAGCCCCAGCGACTCGAACTGGTCCACCTCGCGCAGCAACTCCCGGGCCTTCTCGCGGGTGCCCCGGTAGGCCACTGCACCCAGAGGCAGATGTACCGGAGGCTGCTCCAGTTGGGTAAGGGCATACATGGCCTCTGCCGCCTTGTGCGGATCGCCTGGCTGACGCCCGTTCACCTGGTTGAGATAGGTGACAAATCGGGCGGCCGTTTTCTTGTATGCCTCGATCTGAATGTCGGTAATGGTAGCCGAGCGCCCGGCCCAATCGGTGCGAAACGGCCCCGGCTCCACGTTGGTAACCTTGATGCCGAGGGGACCGACTTCTTTGGCCAGGGCTTCGCCCAAGCCTTCGAGGGCAAATTTCGAGGCATTGTAAAGGCCCAGGCCTGCGTTGCCGCGGATACCTGCGATGGAGGTAACGTTGATGATGTGGCCTCGCCCTTGCTGGCGCAGGTGGGGCAGTATCACCCGCGTAAGGGCCAGCGCCCCAAAAAAGTTCACTTCGAATTGCCGCCGCGCCTCTTCATCAGACACCTCCTCTACTGGTCCGATAGAGCCGTAGCCCGCGTTGTTGACCAATACGTCGATGCGACCAAAAGCTGCGATGGTCTCGGCCACCCCGCGAGCGATTTGATCAGGAGCGGTCACGTCCATGAGGATGCCCCTGAGCTGACCAGGTGCCAAGGCTTCGAATGCCTCGATCTGCTCGACTTTGCGCAACGTACCCGCCACGCGATCGCCGTGGGCAGCCGCCACCTGCGCCAGTTCGCGCCCAAAGCCAGTCGAGCAGCCAGTGATAAGCCATATTTGTTCTGCCATAGTACATCGTGATTGAGACCGTCCTGATGAGTAGGCTCGGTCAAAATAGCCTTACGAAGGTAATCATAACCACCATTTCTTACCCTACTGAAGAAGGGCTCGTGAGGCGCTCGTGAGGCTTTACAAGCCGAAACGCTACCTCTGAGGCTTTACAAGCCGAAATCCCACCGCCAATGACGAATTTCGAATTTCAAATCAAACCCACTAATGCACACAGCCACAGCCCGGCAGCATGAACCCATGCACCTCCCCGTGCCAGTCGAAGTGGTCGGAGGAGCGGAAATGCTCCCAGAAAAACGGCAACCGCTCGCGGTCATAGTTCCCGATCTCGTGCATGGTGGCAGCATCGTAGAGGCGGCCATTGGCCAGCACGTAGCGCACCGACTCGGTGTGCTGGATGTCCTCCAGCGGATTGTCATCCAGGATGACCAGATCGGCCAGCTTGCCGACTTCGATAGAGCCCAGGGCGTGGCCCATGCCGATGTAATCCGCGCCGTGTTGAGTGGCGGCACGCAGCGCCTCCAGATTGGTCATGCCACCCTGTTGCAGCATCCACAGCTCCCAGTGGGCACCCAGCCCCTGTAGTTGACCGTGTGCCCCAAGCTGCACCTTGGTGCCCGCGTCGAGCAGCTTTTTGCAGCCCGCCGTGTTGGCGAAATGGCTCAGTTGCCACTCCTCTTCGGGCAGCATCACGCGGCGACGCGCCCGCTCGTCCAAAATGCCGCGCGGCATGAAGGTCAGCAGTCGCTCCTTCTCCCAAACGTTGGTCTTTTGGTACCAATAGTCCTCGCCCCAGCGCCCGCCGTAGCCCACGATCAGGGTGGGGGTATAGCCCACCTTGCTGCGGCTCCACAGCCCGATGATGTCGGCGTAGGGTGGATTGACCGGGATGCTGTGCTCGATGCCAGTGTGGCCGTCGAGGATCATGCTCAGGTTGTGAAAAAGGGTGGAACCGCCCTCGGGATAGACGTTCATCTTGAGTTTAGCGGCGGCCTTGAGCACCTGCTGCCGCTGATCGCGGCGGGGTTGGTTGTAGCTTTTCACCGAAAAAGCCCCCACCGCCTGCAAGCGGCGCAGGTGCGACTCGGCGTCCTCGTAGCTGCTGATCAGCGCCTTGAAGTCGCCATCGGCCCCGTACAGAATGGTCCCGGTCGAGTAGATGCGCGGCCCCACCATCACGCCGCTTTCCACCATTTCAGCCTGGCTGAAGACCATCTCGGTGTCGTTGCTGGGGTCGTGGGTAGTGGTGACGCCGTAGGCCAGGTTGGCAAAGTAGCTCCACTGCTGCTGCGGCGAGATGCCGTTCCAACTGGCGCGCAGGTGGGCATGCACGTCGATCAGGCCGGGGATGATGGTCTTGCCCGTGCAGTCGATCACCTTCACGTCCTGGTCCAGCTTGGGCAGGCCCTTGCCCACGGCGGTGATCTTGTTGCCCGCCACGATCACGAAGCCCTCTTCCAGCACCTCGTCGCCCTGCATGGTGATGAGGCGGGCGTTGGTGAAGGCGATGCGCCCTTCGGGAATGTCGGTCTTGAAGGTTAGCCCAATGTCTAGCCCCACCGTGTCCATGGGCGGCAGGCTGTCGGGCGAATGGGGCAGGAAGGTGAAGGCTTCGTGTAGGTTTTGAGTGTAATAGCGCGGGCCGAGCATCCAGTGCAGCCTTTGCCCATCGCCAGACCAGTGCAGCGAGGTACCCGCGTCGCGGGCCACCTGCCGCACCGGTACCGCTCGGGTGTGGTGCGAGAGGTCGAAGGGCTGCCCCACCTTGGGAAAGGGTACGATGTACGCCTTGAACAACTCGGTGAAGGCCAGCCACTCGCCGTCAGGGCTAATGCTAAAATCGCGGGCGTACTTGGAGGTGAAGAGGGTGCGCACCTCGCGGCTTTTGAGGTCTAGGCATTGGAACATCCCCTTGAGGCCGCCCCCATTTTCGAAGTAGATGCGCTGCCCATCGGCGCTGAACTGGGGGCGTGCCCCGCCCTCGTGGATGCGCTCCGGTTCGCCGCTGCCGTCGGCCGCCATCAAGTACAGGCCCGTGCGCAGGCCGTGGGTGACGCCCAGGGTGCTGTTGCCGCGGCCCTTGCGGTAGACGATCTGTTGGCCATCGGGGCTAAAGCGCGGCTCGTGGTAAAAGCCTTTTTCCGTGGTCAGCTTGGTGCCGCTACCGCCCCGGTCAGCCACCGCGATGCGCGAGATACTGCCCATGGCGGTGTCGCTCCAGGTGGTGTAGACCACCTGCTGGCCATCGGGGCTGAAGCTGGGCTGAAATTCGAGGTGCTGGTCATCGCGGGTCAGGCGCTGGGGCTGGCCCTTGGGCAGTTTCTTTAGGTAAAGGTGCCCCGCCGCGTTGAAGGCCAGCAGCTTGCCGTCGGGCGAGGTGGTGGCGTGGCGGATCATCTTGGCCGGAAATTCCGCCCGGTCGATGTCCTGCCGGAAGTTGATGGCCTCCACGATGGTCTGCTTGACCTCGGCCTGGAAGGGGATTTCCTGCACCTTGAGGTAGTCCACGTTTACGCGCCACAATTTGCCCTGCCCGTAGATCACGATCGCCTTGCCGTTGGGCAGCCAGGCGAAGTTGGGATAGACGCCAAAGATGGCCCAGGTCTCCTGCTGATCCTTGGTCAGGCCGTCGAAAATGGGCCACATCTCGCCCGTTTGCAGGTCGTAGAGATGCAGCACCGATTGGGTGCGCACTCGCTTGACGAAGGCGAGTAATTTGCCATCAGGCGAGAGCGTGGGCCGCACCGCCCCGCCAGGACCGCCCACTACCGGCTCGACCTTGCCCGTCTCGCGATCATAGCGGCGAATCACGTAGATCTGGCCGTTGGGGTCCTTGTTGTATTCGAAGGTGCTGCCCCCGCTCATGTCCTCGCTGAAATAGACGTAGCGCCCGTCAGGGGAGACGAAGGGCTCGCCGGCATCTTGCTGGTCGTTTTTACGCTCGGTCAGTTGGATGCCGCTGCCGCCGGGCTGGGCCACGTGGTAGAGCCACATCTCGCCTGCGCCGAGGGAGCGGGTGCCGGTGTAGTGCTTGCGCGCGACGAGGTACTGTCCGTCGGGGGTCCAGACGGCGTTGTTGAGCAGGCGAAAGTCCTCCTGGGTAATCTGCTCCTTGTCGGCGCCATCGGGATTCATGATCCAGATGTTGTCGCCGCCGCCGCGGTCGCTGGTGAAGGCAATTTTGTTGCCATCGGGGCTGAAACGCGGCTGCACTTCAAAGGCCAAGCCTTCGGCGATGCAGGTGGCTTTGCCCCCGCTGATGGGCAGGGTGTAAATGTCGCCCAGCAGGTCGAAGGCGATGGTCTGCCCGTCGGGGCTGACATCAAGGTTCATCCAGGTGCCTTCCTCGACGGTGAAGGATACCTCGCGGCTGGGACCGAAGGGGGCGGTTACGTCCCAGTCGGCTTGGGCGCAGGTGAGGAGGGGAAGCAGGGCGGCAAGGAGCGTGATGAGGCGGAACATGGGGTGAGATTAGGTGGTCGGGGTGGTCGAGGTGATCGAGGTGGTCAGAGTGATCTTGGTGATCGAGGTGATCTCGCTTCCTGGATCTCTGTTCGGGATAAGTCTGGCAGCGCAGCAGCTTGCCCGGAAACGATCCGGAGGTCTGACATCTGCCTTCTGACATCCGACTTCTTCTTCCCTGCAAATTAGAGCCTGTGGAGGTGGGATGCAATGGGGGCTGTATGAACTTGCTTCTAGGGTGATCGCTCCCTAACTTCCATACATGGCTAGAGACCGCTATCATTCATTGGTTCGCCAAGCGCTGGAAGCAGATGGCTGGACCGTTACGCATGATCAGTACTTCGTGAACGTAGGCCGACGGCGTGGCTACATTGATCTCGGGGCTGAACGAGAGTTGCTTGGTGCGGAAAGAGACAATGAGAAAATCGCGGTGGAAGTAAAGAGCTTTTTGGGGTTATCAGAACTAGATCAGTTTGAAGATGCGCTGGGACACTATTTGATTTATCTCGTTGCTTTAGAGAAAAAGGAGCCTGAACGCACGTTGTTCCTAGCAATGCCCGAAGGGTTTTTCGAACGATTCTTTGATGATCCCTTCTTCTCAGAACTGACCGCTCGCTTCCACGTAAATATGATCATCTTTCAGGAAGACCAACCGACAATTGTGCAATGGATCAGGTATTAGTTCATCGGCAAATCATTCATGGCCTGCTCAAGGAGATTTATGAGATGACGGTTGATCAGGCGCCAGTCGAAACCCAACTCATCATGGATGATGAGCGGGGGCATTATTTGCTGTTTTCTGTTGGTTGGCACGGGCGAGACTGGGTTTACAGCAGCTTTGTCCACATTGACCTAAAGCCCGATGGACAAGTATGGCTCCAGCACGACGGAACTAGCCTCAAGATTGCCGAAGAACTGGTCAAACGCGGTATTCCGCAACATGAAATCGTCCCTGGCTTTCACAAGCCTTCTGTGCGTCCCCTGCTAGATGGGTGGGGAGTCGGGTAAATGGGGGGGATTAGATGGATGAGATAATCTCGCTTCTGACCGCGCAAACTTCTCTATTCCTCGCAAATGAGGGCATGAGAGGATGGGATGCCATGGGATGTACGGGCCGCTGGGGATTAAAGTGGTTTCAACCTCAGACGCAACCAGATCCAACCCCCTGCGAAGGGAGATTGGTCGCGCGCAGATGGCGCGGATCTCGCAGACGCGTGTTTATTGAAGTGCCGGGATCTTCCTTCAGCGTGATCAGCGCAAGAGGGTCATTAGCTGCCCACTCTCCAGTCAGCGTTCTTTGGGTATAAAACGCTTCGAGCCACCTGACAGCACACCCCTAGCCCACAATATCCTTGCGCAGCATGTCAGTCTGTTGGCCCCACTTTTCATCGAGTGGAATCAGCCGATGCCCGTCGGCAAAAGGCTCGTAATGGGCTTTGACAGTCATGCGGCGAAAGTGATGGACGTAGATGCCCAGCGCCAATTGGATGGGTTTGAGGTCGCCCTTCTCCAGGCTGCGTAGCTTGGCCCGGTTGAAGAGATCCCAATCTCCGGCCTGAATGCACTCGTCCCATGGGCCGATTTTGTCCAGTACACTGCGGTGCATGATCAGGCAAGAACCGCTATATCCTTCGATCACCTGATCGCCAAACTGCGCGTAGCGCCGTGCGCAGAAGGCATCGAAATCGCCATACATCAGCCGGGCCATGCGACGCAGGTTGCGGTAGCCTGTCCCCCCGAGCCGCACCATGGGATACTTGATGCGCTTCCACTTGCGGTTGAGGCGCTTTTGGGCCGCTTTACTCTCCAGGTGATCATTGGTAGCCAAAGAAAGAATACCGATCTGCTGACCCTGCATAATCTCCAGCGCCTTGGCGTCCCAGCCAGGGGAGAGCAATAGGTCGTTGTTGAGAAAGGCCAGGTAGGGCTGAGTGGCCTGCTCGATGCCGCGATTTTGGCTGTAGGGGTAAGAATAGTTCTGGTCGAACGCCAAGCAAACGTCAGCTTCCCGCTGCCAAAACTCCCGTGAGCCGTCTGTCGAATGGTTATCTACCACCACCAACTCAAAGGGGTGCTGGGTCTGCTGCCGCAGGCTCTCTGCGAAAAGCTGGTTCATCCCCAACTGATTGTGTACCGCCGTGATGATCGAGATCATGGCCGAAAGATAGCCAGGATCTTGTGCATCTTGGAGAAAATTCCGATCCTATGATTCGTATCCTGCACCTCCTGGCTTTTGCCTGTGGCTGTCTGTCTAGTGCCTTCGGAATGAAGTAACTAACCATTCGAAATTCGCATAAAACATTGACCGGCAGCACTTCCAATTACGAATTCTTGATTACGAATTTCGAATGCGAAGCACTAGTCATTAGTTTCGCGGTTCAAAGTTCAAGGTTGAAAGTAAAGATAGCCGCTTGGGCGGCCACTGAGTGAGCCAATATGAACGG
>CAYVAP010000248.1:0-6982 GCA_964449365.1 uncultured Bacteroidia bacterium | reverse complement strand
TCTTGTCCATCTTGTCCAAAAACGAGCGCACCAAAGGCTCATGTCCAGTAGTATGCTCTACAATCCTTACGCCACGTAGTATAGTAATGGCTGGGGAAATGAGGGTGTAAGGTATAAATAGGCTGTGCAGAGCCCCGAATTTTTCGAAAAAAAACGACGCTACCTTATTTTTGGACCATTTTGAGCCACCCCAGCGTGGCGCGGATTTGCCATCCGCTAAGTGAATCTAATTCGAAATTCGTGATTAGTAATTTGTAATTGAAAATAAATATAGCCGCTTGGGCAGCCATTGAATGAGCCAATATGGGGAGTCTGACCAAAGTGCCTGATACCCTTATACCTTATTTCCCTGACACCCCTAGCCGTTCATACAGGTGAGTACTTTTGCGCGGATGATCAACCGATGGAGAGGAGCAGGGCACCATTGATGCGGTAACTTTGTACGTTGGGACGAGGAGGATCTTTTTCAGATCTGATATTTTGCAGCTTACTGCTTGATGGAAACCAGGAAATACCCCCCTCTGTTTGCCTGGTCCTGACTCATGCTTAACCTTCTGTTATCGATTGCTTGTGGCCTTTTCTTTTGGCGAATATTGGGTTTGGATGCTCGGCATCCCGGTGAGCCTGGGAATCATTTTCCTGGTCTACAAACGGGTGAGCCAAATCACGACCATGTGGTTTAGCCCCGACCAGTATGCACGAAGCTACCCCTTGGTCAAATTCTGGTTACGCGGCCTGGCCTTTTTGATGCTGTTTATCGGTTTGCTAGGGCCCTACTGGGGTACCGAAGAGCGCCCAGTGAGCAGCCTGGGGCGAGAAATATATTTTCTGCTCGATGTATCGGCGAGCATGAACGCCAACGATGTATCGCCCTCGCGCCTGGAGCGGGCCAAACAGGAAATCAAGGCCATCTTGCCTGAGTTGAAAGGCGACCGGGTCGGCCTGATTCTCTTCACGGAGTATCCCTACATCCAATGTCCCCTTACCCAGGATCACAGCGCCCTGGAGCTGTTTTTGAACATGGCCGACACCCGACAGTTCAAGCAGACGGGTACTCAGTTTCGCTCGGCTATGGCCAAAGCGGTGGAGCGCCTCAACGAGACGCGCCGCTTGCAGCCGGACGTGAGCCAGGCGGTGGTCATCATTTCTGATGGTGAAGACTACGGCGATTTGTACACCTCGCTGATCGAGCGGCTGCGCATTGCAGGGGTTTCGGTCTTTACTGTGGGAGTAGGTACCTACGATGGCGCGCCCGTGCCCTACCTAGGAGAGGGCGGATCGCAGGCTTTCTTGCGTCATGATGATGGGTCGCTGGTGATTTCGCAGTTGCAAGAAAACAAACTGCGCGAGATCTCGGCCTCCTTTGGCACCCGCCACCTGACCATCGATGGCCCCAACGACAACCTCAATCCCCTGCTCGATCAAATTCGGCGGCTAGTAGCCTCGCCGCTAGAAACCCGCATGGTGCAGGTAGAAAATAACAAGTACCAGGCCTTTTTGCTGGTGTCGGTCATGCTGCTGTTTGTTACCCTGTTTCTGATGCCAATCCGAAAAGAATAACGCATGCGCATCCTCATCGTCGCGATTTTGCTGAGCCTAGGTATCCCGCTGAGCCAAACCGAACTCAGGGAGGGCGAGCGGCTATATCATGCGGGGCAATATCAGGGGAGCGTCAGGGCTTATCTGCTGAGCCTGCGGCAGCACCCCGATCAGCGCGCGTACGTCCGCTTCAATCTGGCCCAAGCCTACCTACGCATGGATTCGTTGGGGCAAGCCTTGCTGCTTTTAGAGCAGATCAATGAGCCTAATGACCCAGCGTTGATGTCGCTGGCTGCCAACAACGCCGCTGTGATCCGGCTGCGTCAGGGGCGCTATCCCGAATCGCTCGAAGGCTTTCGCCGCGCGCTAGTGTTGGACGATGAGAATGAGATTGCCCGCTACAACTTCGAGTTGGTGAGCAAGCGTATGCAGCCCCCACCCTCTGACTCGATTCCGCCTGGTACACCGCCGCCGGATGAGTTGCCGCCTGCACCTGAGATCGACGAAGAGACCTATCGCAGCATCATTCAGCAATTGCAGAAGCGCAGCATCCCTGGCCTCAATGATCGCGGCAAGCCCGTGGGCAATGACACCATTACCGTGCAAGAAGCTGAGCGCCTGCTTGAAGCGCTGGATGAGCAAGACCTTCAGTTCATTCAGCAGCTACGCAAAATTCCTCTTTCTTCGCCTCGCCCCCGAGGTCAACGCAATTGGTGAGGGAAAAACAATGGCCGCACGATGGCCGCGAAGTCCGTCATTCAGTCGGCTCCCTTGCGCACCGCTTTGACCTCCCTGAGCAGCGCCTGATCGACGTTATCTGGGGTGATGACGGCGTGATTACCGCTCCCGTGGCGGGATAGTTCCTGCAACTGTTCGGTCCGATAATCTGGCAATTTGTCGAAGGAAAACACACTCAAGGTGATGCGATCTTCTGCAATGCGTTCAGCCAGTTTGTAGAGTTTCTCTATGTTGAAAGCTCCATCAGTAGCCATGATGATCCGGTTGTTGCCCGAGGCGATGAAGTTTTGCTTGGCCAGTTTGTAGGCTTTACGCAAAGCGCCTTTGCCATCGGTGCTACCCGAGGAGGCCAAGTCATCGATCGCAGCGAGTACCTCCTCTTGGTTGGTGGCAGATACGCCGTCGAGCAAAATCTGAATGTTGCCGGCGTAAGCCACCAGCGAGATGCGATCTTCAGGGCGCATGTGGATCAGGGTACGGTGCAGTCCCTCTTTGAGCAACGGCAAGCGACCCGGCAGCCGCATAGAGCCAGAGATGTCGAGCAGCAAGGTGAGGTTGTTTTCGGCGATGCCTTCGAAGGAGTACTCGCTCTCGGGAATGGGCAATGGCTTTGGCTTAGGGGCTGCTAAGGGCTTGGTTTCCAGTTGAGGGCCAGGCTGAGTGGGGAGAGCCGTGATGGGGCCCCACTCTCGCTTGGGGGCAGGCTCCGGCGTCGGTGGGGCCTCGGCGACCACTGGCGCAGGCGGCGTAGGCGGCGTAGGTGGATTTTGGGGAGAAAGCAAAAAATTAACCGTGTAGGTGCGGCTACGGTTGGTTTGCCCCACATTTATCCGTCCACGCTTGCTATGATACTCATCAGCGGTGACCACCAGGTCGTAGATGCGCGGCAGGTTGGGGAGGTCGACTTCGTAGCTGCCATTTGCGCGAGTGGAAACTTTGCGCACCAATCGCTTGGTACGGGCATCGAGCAGCATCACCTTGGCAGAGAGTCCCCGCCAATTGTTGCTGTCGCGTACGGCTCCTTTGAGCACGTGCTCGATGGCTACTTCGCCAGGCTTGATGCGTGGGTCGGCCTCGCGTAGGTCTGCGAAATAGATATTGCCATCGCGCACAAAGTAAGCCTCGTCGCCATGGGCGGTGAGAATGAGCCCATAGTCGTCTGCCGCCGTGTTGAAGGGCTGACCGACGTTGATCACGGGGCCAAAGCTACCGTCTTCGTTGATTACTGCTTTGTAGATGTCCAGGCCACCGAAGCCCGTGTAGCCATCAGAGGCAAAGTAGACGGTGCGGCCATCGCCCGCGATGAACACCGAGCGCTCATTGCCGGGCGTACTGATAGGCAGGCGTTGACAGACCGACCAGCCGCTCCGTCCCTTATAACTACCGTAGAGGTCCATGTTGCCATCATAATTTCGCCCTGCTGCTACGATGAAGGTGTGTTCGTCGGGTGAAATGGCCATGCCGTCGGTGGCGTTGTAGTAGTGAAAAAACTGGGTGATGCCGCCGCCCATGCCGATTTTTGGCCCCCAAGAGGAGCCTTCGCGCTGGGTGCGGTAGTAGGGGCCTCCGGTTTCTTGCCAAAAGGTATTCCAGCTCTGGAAATAGACGGTGCGCCCGTCGGGCGAGACGTTGGGTTCGTCTTCGCCTTCGTAAGAGTTGATGCCAAAGGGCATACAGCGTGGGCGCTGCCAGCGTCCCCCTACCTTGGTACTGTACCAGATATCGCCGTCGTAGACGGAGTCTTCCCGGTAGACCATGAACTTATGCGACCAAGGCTGCCCGCCTCGTAGAGACATGAAGTAGAGGAACCTGCCATCGGGTGTGATGGAGAGGTTGGTTTCTCGGTACTGCGAATTGAGGACATCCATGCGAGAGATGCGGATGCGGTCGCGGTGATCGAGGATGGTAGCGCTGCGCTGAGCCCAAGCGGGCAAAAAGGAGGCCATTAGCAGCCCCCATAGCAGTGATCGGTAGGCCGGGGTACACATCATGGTATCATTGGTCTGAACAAGCGGCCCGGTCTGGGCCATGAGTATAAACACCTAAGCAATCTTACGGGTTGATTTGAATGGCGTTTTTCAGCAATATAATCCATTTCCCCGATCCACCCCAATGATGAAACTGCTCTTTTTGCTCCACCTGTTGGTTACCCTGCTGATGATGGGCATCATCTGGTTCGTACAAATTGTCCACTACCCCTTGTTTGCGCGGGTTGGAGCGGCTGATTTTCAGGCATATGAATCTCTGCATCGGCAATGGACGGGGTGGGTGGTGGCGCCGCTGATGCTGCTGGAATTGGGGACGGCGCTGGCCTTGCTGTGGCAAGCTCCTGCCGCCCTACCCGGGTGGAGTCTGTGGGCAGGGGCGGTTATGGTAGGGTTGCTTTGGGGCAGCACCTTTTTTCTGTCGGTGCCGCTGCATATGCGGCTAGACGAGGGCTACGATCCGGAGGTGGTCCGTCGGCTGGTACAGACCAACTGGCCGCGTACGGTACTGTGGAGCCTGCGGGGGGGGCTCTGCCTCTGGTGGGTGATGCAGATCTGGCGCTGAGGAAGCAAGCTTTTGGGCCAAAATCCTGGTTTGGCTTTGCTTCCTGCGAGAATCTCACGCTATTTTACCAGGGCTAAACCTCCCCTCATGACGCGCCAAGCCCCCCTGTCTTGCCTGGCCTTGCTTTTGCTATGGTGCACCGCCGCCGCACAGCCGGGTTCCTCAGCCGTGGCCACTCCCTCTGTCTGGACCGTAGGAGCCGAGCTGGGACTATCGCCAGTCGACGGTGACGTGAAACCAGCCTTTCCTAGCCTGGGCCTGAGCCTTTGGGGGCAGCGAGCCCTAGGGGCTATGGCCGACCTACGACTCTGCCTGTGGGCAGGGCAATCGTTGGGGCAAGATCTAGAGCCGCAGCGCAATGTCCGCTTCAATTCCGCCCTCAATCAGCGCCGAGACGGCAATCTGTTTTATCCAGACCATGCACTGGTGTATCATAACTATCGCATGCGGGCGCTGTCTACTCGGCTGCGCTTTCAGTTCAATCTTTCTCCTCTCTGGCGCGATCAGGCTCGCTGGAACCCCTACCTGCACAGCGGGGTAGGATTGCTGCTATATGCCACCCGCATCGATGCCATCGATGAACAGGCCGGGCAGATCTACGACTACACCAGCCTCACGCCCGAAAAAGATGCCCGCAGCACTCGGCAACGGCTCGATCAGTTACGAGATGGAAGCTACGAGACCCTGGCCGAGCAAGAGGGCCTCGGGCAGCAGCGCACTGGCGACGGTACCCTCACGGTGGTCTTTGAAGTGGGCGCAGGGGTGAGCTATCGCCTGCGAGGCCCCTGGCAACTTGCAGTAGACCTCGGCTACCTGATCACGGGCAGCAACCTGCTCGATGGGCAGCAGTGGCTGCCCGACAACCAACCTAGCCCCGACAGCGACCACCTGCTCATCTTGACCTTAGGGCTGATGCGTCGGCTCTGAGAGCTTATAACCCTTTACCTCTCGCTGCGTAATTTTCAATCCTATGGCAGAGAACCTATCCCGCTACCTCAACGCTGGGCGCAAGGCCCTAGCTGATCGTGATTATCAAACGGCTCATCAGGAGCTTAGCCGGGCGGTGCATCTGGTAGAAGAGCACGGAGCCAGCGCTGAGCTCAATGATGTACAAATGGCCGAGCTATACCTAGGGCGGGGCCTGGCCCTCTGGTACCAGGATGAAATTCAGGCCTACCAAGACCCCGACGTGTTTCATCAGGTGCTCAATGACCTGGAGCAAGCCATCGATATCCTGCCGGGGCGGGGGCACTACCGCAACCTGCGCGGGCGCTTGTACCTGAGCGCGACCTTCGATGATTATCTGCCGCTGGCCAAAGAAGACTTCGAAGCCGTGCTGGCCAACGATCCCAAGGATGCCGACGCCCTCAAAAACTTAGGCGAATGGCTAGCCCGTGAAGATCGCTTCGATGCGGCTATCGAATACTTCAGCCGCTCGCTCGATCAGCAGATCGACAAGGAAACCTACTTGCTACGCGGCAAGGCGTATTTTCAGCGGGTGCCCCCCAACTACAAGGCCGCAGCAGAAGACTTTGGGCGGGCCCAGGAGCTGCTGCCAGGGCTGGAAGAGCTGTACCTGTGGCGTGCGCAGTGCTTTCAGGAAATGGGCGAATGGGAGCTGGCCTTGCAGGAGTACGACCGCCTGATCGACATCGCCCCCGATCATCCTGGGCACTACGTCGATCGGGGGGTACACAAGTTGGAGCGCGATGAAGCCGCCGCCATGGCAGATTTTGACCAGGCTCTGGCCATTGTCCCCCATGCCCTGGCCTACAACAACCGCGCGTACCTGTACCGACAGCGCGGCGACTACGATGCTGCCTTAGCGGACGCTGGCCAAGCCCTCGCCCTAGATCCTCATTCTGGCCTCGCTCATGCCACCCTGGCTGAAATCTACGCCGACCTCGGCGACCGCGCCAAGCTGTATGAGTACCTTGCCCAAGCACTGGAGACCTTTTACGACGATGTGGTAGCGGTAATGACCGAGCCTGCCTTCGAGCCCTATCTTCACGATGAAGAATTTCAAGCTTTGCTCAGCAAGGCTAGTACCTCACCTACCTCACCTAAATGAACGGTCAGGGGGTATAAGGGCATAAGGGGATAAGGTAGTCAGGCACAGCGTTTACCTACCGTTCATATTGGCTCACTCAGTGGC
>CAYVAP010000247.1:0-6989 GCA_964449365.1 uncultured Bacteroidia bacterium | reverse complement strand
ACGCAGAGCAGGGAATTGTCTAGCTCCGCACCAAACTCGATTTTCTCTCCATGGCCTGGCTGGATTTTCATTGGCGCTTGCTGGCCGATGGTCGCCCGATTGCGGATGGCAGCGAGTCGGTGGGCCTGTTGGCTCCCCAAGATGCGCGACTGTTTGACCTGGCTTACGGCGACTGGCTGGATGCTTCATCGGGCGAATTGGTGCTGGAAGTGAGCCTGCGCACCCGGCAGGCCGAAGTTTGGGCCCCTGCTGGCCACGAGGTCGCCTGGCAGCAGATGCTGCTGCGAGCGGAGCCTGCTACCCCGCCCACGGCGGAGCCTGGCTCTTTCCAGGTGATAGAGTCTGCCACGAGTCTGGAAGTGAGCCTGGATGATATGGCCCTGAGCTTTGACAAAGGGGCGCTGCTTTGGCAAAGCTTTACCTACCGTGGCCACGAGCTATTGGTACACAGCCCTAAGCCCAATCTTTGGCGCGCCCCCCTAGATAATGATGAGGGGGGAGGAAAAAACAGCTTTGCGCATCGCTGGCGCGAGGCAGGTCTGGATGCGCTGGCCTTTGAGTTGAGGGATGTGATCATCGAGCAGCTCGATCAGGATCAGGTTTCCATTCGCTACCTAGGGGCTCTGCGCGGCACCCCAGGCAGCATCGAGGTGGCGCTGACCTTCGTGGTTCATGCTGCAGGCTACGTCGAGTTAACGCAAGAACTGACCCCTCAGGGCGAGTGGCCCGTGCTACCTCGGGTAGGGCTAGCTTGTCCGCTGCCCAAGCAATTTGACCGTATGCAGTGGTACGGACGGGGCCCTATCGAGAGCTACAGCGACCGCAAACTCGGGGCTCGCCTGGGGCGCTTTTCTCAGCGGGTGGATCAGCAGTACGTCTATCCCGTGCCACAAGAATATGGCAATCACGTCGAAACCCGCTGGCTGCGCCTCAGCGATGGCAAAGGCTATGGGCTAGAGGTGGGGGCAGAGGCAGGCTTCAATTTCAGTGTGCATCCCTACTCCCTGGCGAGCCTGTCGCAGGCTGGCCATCGGCACGAGCTGACCAGGGCTCCGCATCACTGGCTGTACCTCGATCTGGCCCAGGCTGGGGTAGGGGGCGACGTTAGCTGGGCACCACTCACCCGCCAAGCCTACCAATTACCCCCCCAGTCCTACCGCTTTCATTGCTGGGTGAGACCCTTGGGGCCACTCGATGAGGAGCTGCGCGGCGAGCGATAGGAGGGAAAAGAGCGGCAGAAACCAGTACGCGAAAACGGAATAGTCAGCAATTATGAATGGCTAATCACGAATTGCGAATTACATCCACTTGCGCCTGCGGGGCAACCCTTGGCGCTACTTCCCCCGATTCATCAGCCAAATCAGCCCGTAGATCAGCAGCATCTGGGCGGGCCAGGCTTTGAGGTAAGGCCAAAGGTATACGATCATGGGCCAGCCGCGATCGCGCCATTTTTGGAAGTTGATCCACTTCCACCAATTGGGGTCGTGGTTGTTTTCGCCGACAAACCAGGCGGGCAAGATCAGAATCACGGCGATCATCACGTAGGTAAGGCGCTTGCGAGTGCCCCCGGTGCTGAAAAACTGATGGCTGCGCATGAAGATCCCGCCAAAGAGTATGGCCAAAAAAGACGAAGCCAGGATCATGGCATTGTAGATCCAGTTGAAGTCCATGTTGTGCTCCTGCCAGAGGGGGCGGGTAAATCGGTAAAGCTGCGGATGGTAGGCCACGGCGAGTTTGCTGAAGATCAGCATGGAGGCCAGCAGCACCAGGCTGTAAATCAGGGTGTCGGCTACGATCGGGTGGCGCAAAAACCACCGGAGGCGTCGCCGCAGGTCAAAGCGAAAGCTGCCTTCTTCTTTGTGCTTGGGAATGCGATCAAGGCGATTGAGTTGGCGCTCGTTGATCTTGTCGTGAAAGACTTCGAAGGCTGCATTTTGGTCGCCGGAGGTGGCCCATACGTATTCGGCGTTGCTCACCGCCGCATAGCTAAAGCCCTGATCGATGGCGCTTTTGAATACCGCCTGGGAAACGTTTCGCTTTTTGCACTCTACGATGATGTAGGGGTCTTTGGCGTCGCGGTCTTTGTACACCACGATGTCGGCCTCGCGCGTCGAAGAACCGATCTGCATTTTTTCGCAGACCCGGAGCTTTTCGGGGGGATAGCCATACTGGTAGATCAGATCGACGTAGGTCTGGAGTTGGACCTTTTCTTCGGGGTTGCTATAGCGTCGTTCTTTGCCTTGTGGCAAATACAAGACCGAATCTTTCTTAGGGTTGATCACGATGTAGCGATCCTTTTCCGCTTTTTTGACCAGGCTCATGGGTTGGGGTTGATCAAGATACTATTTGACCGGGCCACTGGCGAGCGAAAGCTACAAAATATTCTAATTAAATTAGTGAAAATGGTACCAACCGTGGCAAGTACGTGGGGCGAGCAAGAAAGTTGGCACAAGCGCAGCAGATGTGTTACCTTGGCTGCGACAATGTACCCCTTTCCTCACCCCAATTCCTTCACTTCACGCGTATGAAACGCTCATCGTTTGTTTGGTCTATGCTGCTGGGCAGCATGATGTTTTTTTCGAGTGGCTGCGACACCCTGCTGGCGATCGCCGACGAGGCCGCCAAAAATACCACCCTCGACCCCACTACCGCCGAAATGGCGGCTGGCCTCAAAGAAGCCCTCGTCAATGGCACGGGCAGTGCGGTCTCTGTACTGAGCCAGACCGGTGGCTATCTCGACAATCCACAGGTGCGGATTCCTTTTCCGCCCGATGCCCAATTTGCGGCTGACAAGCTGCGCGAGATCGGGCTGGGGGATTTGGTGGATGACTTTGTGGCTCGTCTCAACCGGGGCGCTTCGGAAGGAGCGAAAGAAGCACTGCCTATTTTCAAAAATGCCATTCGGCAGATGTCCTTCAACGACGTCAAGGACATCCTTGTCACCCGCGATCAAGACGCGGCTACTGATTACTTCAAGCGCACCACTTCGGATCAGCTCTACCAGACCTTCTCGCCCAAGATTCGCAAGGTGCTCGACGAGGTCAACGCCACTCAGCTTTGGAGTGACGTGACCTCCGCCTACAACAAAATCCCCTTTACCAGTAAAAAAATCGAGACCGACCTGGTGCGCTACACCACCGACCGGGCCCTAGATGGCCTCTTTTTGAAGGTAGCCGAAGAAGAAGCCAAGATTCGTAGCAGTGTCTCGGCCCGCTCTTCCGACTTGCTGCGCGAGGTATTTGGCTACGCTGATCGGCAGTTGAGCGGGCAATGAGCCACGCCTGCTGATTGGCCTCAAGTAGAAACATCGACTTCGGTTTGTCGGTTGAGCATAACAAGTCAGCATTCAGGCAGCAGACGATCCAGTTGCCTAAGGGTCGGCTTATTGTCATCCATTGATATTTATCACAGCTTTTCATGCGTAATCTCACCGCACTTCTCCTTTTGTCATTTAGCCTGAGTGCTTGCCTACAGCCCAAGGATACGGCCTCTGATGCCTCTGCGCCCCGTCAGGAGCCATCTTCTCCGGGTAGCTCTTCCTCCTCCTCTCAGCCTGTCTACCAGAGCAAAGCCTTTAGCAACTACTGGTATGCCAACCAAGCAGAGCTGACGGGCTATACCCTTTCGCAGAGTCGCTACGGAGAACTTCATCAAGGCAATGCGGTGCTAGTATTCGTGACTGAGCCATTTTCGGAGAAGAAACAAGTCAAACTGGACCGCCCCAGCGCAGCGGGCGAGGATAAGGTCAACGTGCTGAAGCTCAACTACACCAAGCAGTTTTTGACGGGCATCTACCCCTACTCGCTGATGACCTCGGTCTTCACGCCGGTGGCCGTGCGCGAGCGACCTTATTCGCTCAAGGTGAGCAGCACCTCGCAGGAATGGTGCGGCCACACTTTCACCCAGCTCAATTGGCAAGGGCCCGACTATCGCGTAGAGGGGTACTCTTACTTCGAATCGGAAGGCGACATCGAAACTCAGGTGCAACCAGCCCTGCTGGAAGATGAACTGTGGACGCGCCTGCGCCTGGATCCGGGGGGTATTCCGACTGGCGAAGTGGCTTTGCTGCCCTCTACGATGTACTTGCGGCTGCTGCATCGGCCTTTTGCGGCAGTAAAGGGCCTGATCAGCAAGGGCGATACCACCGTGGACGACGAGGGCTGTGCTTACTTGCGGGTTTCCTATCCCGCTGGGGGGCGCGAGCTGTTGATTTATCACGAAGCGGCGTTTCCCTACGCCATCGTCGGCTGGGATGAAATCTATGAGGCGCCCGCTTGGGCGGGCAATCCTGAAGAGCTGAAGACCATCGCTCGGCGCAGCGGCACCCTGAAAAGTCCCTACTGGCAGCAGCATCTCAACCGCCACCGTAGGTTGCGCAGCGAGTTGGGGCTGCCTACCCGCTAAGATTGTCCCGCCGAAACTTCCATTATCCGCCGGGTAGATGTATCTTTCCGAGGCAGGTATAGCATGATTTATTTTTTCCTGCACTTTGGCCATGCTAAGACTACACTCGGATCGCCTGTGCTTATTGGCGCTTGATCTGCGCCATTTACGCCTCATGCGCCAAGGCCGGGATATCCTGGAGGAGGCCTTGGGGCTCGACCACATGGTTTTTCAAACCGATAAAGAAACGGCAACGGAATTTCGGCAGGCCATCGATTTTTGGCTGATCAACGTGGAGTCGCGACCCAAGCATTATCCCTGGTATACCAATTGGGAGATCATCTTGGAGGAAGAAAACCGCAGCATCGGCGGCATCGGCTTGAGCGGTCGCCCGGATGCGCAGGGTAAAGTGATGACTGGCTACTTTATCGACGATCGCTATCACAATCGGGGCTACGCCACCGAGAGCCTTGGTACCCTCATCGACTGGGCCTTTACCGACCCGGAGGTGCAGTGCATCACCGCCGAGACCACCCACGACCATCTAGCTTCTCACCGGGTGCTGATCAAAAACCAGTTTCAACCCGTGCAAGAGGTCGATCAGATTTGGCTGTGGGAGCGCCCGTACAGGCCTGCAGCTTCGCCTTCGGCGGCTCGGTCCGAGAAAGTCGAACGTTGAGCCACCTCCCCGGGGCCATGTTGCGCAGAAAACCACCTGGATAGTTACTTGATTATCACGCAAAGGTTAATTAATCCTGCATTTTTGGTGCATTGCGAAGTTTTCCCTAAGTTTCACATATCAAATTAAAATCAATCCTATCAGGAAAGGATTTATTCTGTACATTCTCTGCGTTAATATGTTTTTCTTTGGCCCGGGTCGTCCTTCTTGCGACCCGGATTTTTTTTTGGCAGATCCGCTCAAAAACTGGCCTTACCCTTCAAAGTGGTTGAATGGGAGAGTGGTTGATTGATTGAATGGCCTTGTTATCAATAAGTGATCGTGTCTTACAACTCTACAATCCTTACACCACGTAGTATAACGTTATTTTGGTTGCGTTCCTAAGGTGCTGCGCATCTTCTTCATGCCCCGCTCTAGTCGACCGCATACTTGCTTGACCGTCAAGCCCAGTTGATCGGCCACTTCTTCGTAGCTTTGCTCACCAAAGTAGCGGGCGCGTAGGCAGGTAGCCTCGTTTTCATTCACGGCGGCAAAAGCCATATTCACCAAGGTCGAGCGGTCGAGGGCATGCTCTACGCGCGGGTCGTAGCTCTGTGGCAATTGCTCGCAGTAGTGCTGGTATTGCTGACGGCTGCCCTGCTTGCGCAGCATGTCGCGCAACCGATTGCGTACCAGGGTGCTGAGCCAGGCGCGAAAGTTCTGGATTTCGCCTGCGTAGGGTAGCTTCTCGAACAGTACCAGGTACAGTTCCTGCTCAAAATCCTCGGGGAGAAGGTCAACCCGAAAGCGGTGGAGGTGGCCATGAATCAGCTCGCGATGGCGACTGATCAGTTGCAGCAAGGCTTGCTGGTCTCCGCTTTGCTGAAACCGCGCCACTAGCCCCTGATCGGACTGGCGGTTGAGGCCAGGGTGCATCAATATGGAAACTGACTGAGATCCGCTAATACGTGCCATGAGAGGTTGCATGAGGGTCAGGGTTTTTGTTCTGTTTGCTCCATCTGTCCTCAACTAGCATCTATTCACTTTCTTCAACAATACACCCGGAGGGAATGGCTCCCCTGGCGGAGGGAATCCCCCTTTTTAGGGAGGGAAAGATGGCGTGGAATGTCGAGCCGTGGTTCGTCTTTAGGACAGCTATTTAGTCAACTAGTGCCTTCGGAATTAAGTAATTAACCATTCGAAATTCGCATAAAACATTGGCCAGAAGCACTCACCTATATGAACGGTCAGGGGGATAAGGGAATAAGGTATCAGGGTATCAGGCACTTTGGTCAGCCCCCGTTCATATTGGCTCACTCAGTGGCCGCGCCAAGCGGCTAAAATTACTTTTAATTACGAATTACTGATTACGAATTTCGAATGCAAAGCACTAGGCTTTGGATTTTTATCCCAGCCAGAATTTGGAGATATTCAGCAAGCATCTATTCACCCCTTAGGAGTCTCATTTAACTTTACTCTCCTCATGTTTGACCGTAACAAATTTCTCGCCCTCCTCCCCACTGGCGATCACAACCTGGATGAAGCCGTGAGCAGTTGTGTAAGCCTCATCGAGGATGCCCAGCGCAACCAAGCACCTAGCAATCTGGCTATGAAGCTGAGCTTCCAGGCCAATGTCATCCAGAGCAAGCTGTCGCTCGTCGAATCAGCCAAACAGCACACCCTAGAGCAACTGCTGGGCGTGATCCAGGGGGTGAAGCAGCAGCACGAACGTCGGCCCTTCATCACTGGGCGGGGCATCTCGCCCGTCGAAGATGGGGATCTGTTTGATTGAGCTTGGCTCGCCCTCATCCCTGATCCTTGCTAGTACCTCCGGAATTAAGTAATTAACCATTCGAAATTCGCATAGAATCCTGACCAGCAGCACTCACCTACATGAACGGTCAGGGGTATAAGGGAATAAGGTATAAGGGTAGGGTGTGTAATCTGA
>CAYVAP010000246.1:0-7005 GCA_964449365.1 uncultured Bacteroidia bacterium | reverse complement strand
TTTCTTCCAAGCGCCGAATGCGCTCGCCTTGATACACCACATCGGCCACGATGCGATTTTCGGTCAGTTGTCGCCGCAGCCTGCTCAGGCTATCGGGGTTGAAATACGCCTCTCGCAGCCGCAGGTTAAAGGAGGCTGGCAGAGGATTGACGCCCTCTAGCGTGGCGGGGACATCTTCGCCCGTGCGCTCGTACATCAGTTGGGCGGCTTCTTCTTTGGAGACGAAGGTCAGGCTCTCCACCGCAGCGTGACTGCGCAGTAGCAGCTCGAAGTCGTCTTGCTGCAATTGCCCTACCCCATCGTGCAAAAAGACTTTCATCTCCAATTGGCTACGCAGGCGTCGGGCGACCTCTTGCCCAAACAGAACCACCCCCAAAAATATCCCCAGAAAGAACAAAACCAGGGCCATGCTGAGCGTGGCCGTTACCAGGGTGCTACGCGAGCGCCTTCGCCAGAAATTTCGAATATCTTGAGACATTGCGCGGCGTTCGTAGTTAAAAAAGGAAACAAGAGAACGCAGAGAAAATCAAGGCCGTAAGAGGCCCTCTCCAGCCAGCCATTCAACCCATCAACATGGATCATCTTTTGCAAGATACAAAGTCGCGTCGTCCTTTCCTCACGGCAAATTGGCGCTATTTGCTCAACGTAACCTTTCGGGTACCGCCAGAGATTCTGCTGCCACATGTGCCGACAAACCTGACCCTAGACGTGCGCGACGGCAGTGCTTTTGCGAGCATTGTCGCTTTTCACTTTCTCGATACCCGCGTCAAAGGGCTCAAGATTCCGGGGCATGTCAATTTTCCGGAGATCAACCTGCGCTACTACGTCAAGTGGGGCCCACGACGGGGGGTCGTCTTCTGGAAAGAACTGGTGCCTAAGCCCTGCATCGCCTTGGTGGCCAATCGGCTGTACAACGAGCCCTATCAGGCCACGCCCATGCAAGTCGACCTGAACCATCAGGGGGCCACCCAAGAGGTGATTCATCGCTTTCGATATGGAGGCAAGCCGCAGGAGATACGCGCTCGCTTTGCGCCCTCGCTTTCGCTACCGGCCGAGGATAGCGAAACCTTCTACTTTCAGGAGCACGACATCGGTTTTGGGCGCACGCACGGTGGCAAGACCCTCAGCTATGACGTGATTCACCCCCACTGGCAGGTCTATGAACTCAAAGACTATACCCTCGATCTAGACTATGCCCGCCTGTACGGCCCACAATGGGAATTTTTGGCTACCGCGGAGGCTCACTGCGCGGCCTTGGCGCAGGGGTCAGCGGTGAAGGTGTATGGTAAGCGCGAAGTTTGATCCGCAACGGGGGAATGGGGTCATAGAGGAAATGGGGGCCATAGGGCCATAGATAGGCGGTGCAGAATCCCGGGGTTTTACCCAAAAAACTAGGCTGCGTTATTTTCAGATCATTTCGGGCCACCCCAGCGTGGTGCGGATTTGCAATCCGCGGAGAAGCCACTGGCTACCACGCTCATCTTCACACCCTTTCAGATATCCTGATTATGCCAGAATCGGTTGCTCCGCCCCCTTTTCAAAGCAGTTGATGATCAAGGCTTAAGAGCATGAACATGGTGCCACTTCACCCCCTTTGTCCGCCTCAAGGGGAATTTGTTTTACGGTTGAGCGAAGCTCAACCCTGTCTGAATGCCCCCTCGAGGGGGCTACGGGGGTGAAACACACCCAAACTGCCACCAACCGAAAGCGTCGCAATCATGAATATGCATAGGCGTTTTTGCGTTTCCTGCCATAGCCGTAATACTCGCTGTCGCCGAGGCGGAAGTGAGCGGGGTTGGCCACTTGGTTGATGACTAGGCCAATGCGACCGGCATCCCCTTGCTTGTAGAGTTCGTTGATGCGTTCGAGGTCGGCGGCCTTGACGGTGCTGTGCTTAGAGATGTAGAGCGAAAAATGCACCTTAGGCGAAACCATGATGAAGTCAGAGGTCTGACCGGTGGGGGGCAGGTCCAGCAGCACGTAATCATAGGCTTGACGCGCTTCCTCAAGCAACTTGGTGAAGGCGTCGGTGTCGAGTAGGTCCAGCGAATTGTAGGTAGCAGGCCCGGCCGGTAGGAGGTCGATCCCCTGCTTGGGGAGGACTTTGAGAAGCTTCCGCCATGGGTACGCGTTGGGCTCGCTCAGGTAGCGCGATATCCCTATGCTGTTGTCGTGATGAAAATATTCTTGCTGCGACGAGTTGCGCATATCGAGGTCGATCAGCAGGGTCTTGTAGCCAGCAAGCCCAAAAGAAGAGGCCAGGTTAGCTGAGGTGAAAGACTTTCCTTCACCGCTCCAGGTCGAAGTGATGGCAATCAAGACGCCTTGATCCCTGGGAACGCCCAGTGTGCCCAACTGCTTGTAGATGTGTACGCGCAAAGCTCGGAAGCATTCTCCTAGCGGAGAGTCGGCGCTATCGCCATCAATTACCTTGGAGGGCAGCTTACTTTTGATGATAGTTCCTAGCAGCGGAATGGGGGTCGCACGCTTGACGTCGTGATAGGTGCGTAGGCGGTCGTCAAGAAAGTTCAATACCAACGTGATACCAGCCGGTAGGCCAAGGCCAAGCATCAGTGCGATGATCATGACCAGACCTTTGCTCAACCCTGACACATTGCCTGTGGACTGTGCCGCATCGATGATCTGATAGTCAGAACTAAGATTCGAAAGGGCAATGGCTCCTTCTACTCGCTTTTCCATGAGGACGTTGTACGTCTTGTTTACGGACTCATAATTGCGGTCAAGTTGATTGAGTCGCTTGCCTCGACCAGGGAGCATACTGAGATCACCGTATATACCCTGAATTTGATCGTTTACTGCCTCGATCTCCGTTTCTAGCGTAGCAATGCCATTGTCAAGGTTGTCCAGCAGGGATTCCTTGACCCGCTGAATTTTGAGGTTGATGCGGTCGAGGTTCGAGTTACTTTCCGTCACGCTAAACTCGTAAGTAGAGCGTTCGTCAGCGAGATCTGTCAACTGAACGAGCAGGTTTTTGAGGAGCGGGTCCGCGATACTGTTGGTAGAAGGAACAGGGATGCGTCCACTACCCTCATTCTGTATGAGCCGCTGCTTGATAGATCGGTAATATCGTAGCTTCACTTCCAATTCTGACTGACGTTGCTGCTGCGTAAGCAGTTGTTTGTTGAGCACGTCTGCGCTGGCATCGACGTTCACAACGCTAGAGCTTACCTGATAGCCTGCCAATTCATCCTCGGCATTCCGTAGTTGCATCGCAACCTCGCTCAACTGCTGGTCAATGAACGACAGGGTTTTTTCCCCCTCTTGTTTACGCTTTTCTAAGTCAAAGTCAATGTGAGATTGCATGAGGGTATTTAGAAAGCGCTCTGCCTCGGTGGGGACAGGGCTACTCATGTACAAGTCGATGACATTAGACTCTTCACTGACTGTCTCTACCGTCAATTCCTCCTTGAAATCGGACACGAGCTTGCCTAAGCTTCGAATCTTAATGATATAGGTTTTGTTCTCCTCCACTTTATTCAAGGGGTCAGTCATGACGCTGAGGCTGATGTACTCATTTTTGACCACGCTTGACAATTTCTCATTTGTGATTTCAAACTGTACGTTTCCTACTTTCCGTACTCGCTCCCCGGTCATTGGGTCTTCCAGATCGGCCTCTTCGACATCTACCCAGAACTTAAATTGCCCTTTGTTCACTCGCTTCACGTAGATAGGGACGTTAACAAGTTGCGGGCTGGTAGAGTCCACCTTGATTTGAAAGGGAACAAACCAAGGCGCGATTCGTGAGGCGCCAAGTAGGTGGTCTTCATAGTAGGCCACCTGCCAGGGAATCTTCTTGACCGCACGCTGCACGGAGCTATGCGAGGTCAGGATCTCAATCTTGTCTTCGATCCCCTCGGCAGGCATAAAGTAGCCAAAGTCTTCTAGGATTTCCTTCGTCCGCCGGTTATCACGGCTTTTATTTGACATCAGCATCTTCCCTTTCACTTCGTGAGAGGAGACGAGGGACTTTGCATAGAAGAATCCTGTGGGAAGCGCAATGACAAGCCCAATGGCAAACAAGTACCAACGACGAATGAAGAGCCCTAGAATTTCTCTGAGCGAGATCTGTTCTGATGGGTAAATGGCCTGGTGTTGTGGTATCTGCTGATTCATGACCCGATAGTTGATCTTTGTGAGAGGTGGTTGAGAGCGTAGCTGTTCAATGTAAGTCGAAATTCGTGATAGGTAATGGTGCCCGGACTGGATCCATCCCTAATTAAAAATAACGCTGGGTAGCGCTTTAAACAAAATCCAATTGATCGATTCCTTCATTCTGAAAACACTAGTGCCTTCGAAATTAAGTAATTACCCATTCGAAATTCGCATAGAATCTTGATCAGCAGCACTTTCAATGACGAATTACTGATTACGAATTTCGAATGCGAAGCACTAGTCATTGGTTTCACGGTTCAAAGTTCAAAGCTGCGCAGAGCCCATCAGGGCTACTTGCCTGGCATGAACGGTACACTTTCGTTTGGGTAAGGGATGAACATCATTTAAAATAGCTCTCTGAAGCTCTAGGAGACACATTTTCCGGGTCGAAGCTAATGACTAGTGAAAGAAGTTTGAAGTGCTTAGTTACGCAAGAAAAATAACTTCCCGGGTGTAGGTCAACGTTCTACGTAGAGACTTTTCACCCCCTGTACCCCCCTCGAGAGGGACTGATCGCTCGGTTGAGCTGCGCTCAACCCCTAGGCAAGGCCCCCTGAGAGGGGACTACGGGGGTAAACAGAGGCCAAAAGGAAAACTGTCCTACCCACCCGATCTATCTATTGATCAGCAGAATTACCGAAATGGTGGTGGAGATCCCCGCGAACAGTGTATTGAATAGGTTGACGGTGGCCAAGTTTGAACGTGCCGACCGTTCCTTGGCAGGCGCGACGTACAGCACATCATTGGGACGAAGAAAGTAATAATTAGAATTCAACACATCAAGATCCGCCAGGTTGATGGGGACGGCGTCAGAGCCATCCGGTTTTTGCCTCACCAAGATCAGCTCTCCCCGGTCGGCAAACTCGGTCATATCTCCTGCCAGCGCCAATGCCTCGAGGACCGTGATCTGGTTGTGGTTGATGAAGTAATAGCCAGGGCGGTTCACCTCCCCCAGTACAGAGATTTTGAAATTGACTAGGTGCACAATCGCCGTCGCCCGCTTCAGGTATTGATCTACTTCCTCCTGAATAGCCTTCTGCGCTTCAGAGACAGTCATCCCTGCTACTTTGACCTTCCCGATGATAGGAATCACAATGGATCCAGAATCATTGATGGTGTAGCTATTGAGGTAATTGGCTCCGGGAGTGCCTTGGTTGACGATATTGGCACCTTCGAGGTTGTACCCCTGGGAGATCTCAGGGTTTTCCATTTTGATCCGTACCGAAATGATATCATCTGCGACCAGTTGATAAGCCGGGCGCTCTTGTGGAAAGAAGGCCGGCACTTTTTCTGTGAGGTCTTCATCCTGAAAAATTCGTATCTGCTTTCTGGAAACGCAAGATGTCGTGCTTTGGAGTAGCATCAAGGCAGCCACCCACATCGATGGTCTGAGCATAGAAAAGCAATGAAAACAATTTTTCATCAAAAAATGAGAATTGAAATTGAGAGTCAAAAGTGAAAGAAAACTGCCTTAGACACAACGCGATTTTCCCCAGTTATTAGATCAAGCAGGTGAATGGTCAGTTTTGGCAGGTTGATCAGAGGAGCCAAAGATACGGAGCGCCGCGCTTCTCAAAATCACGTATCACTAGGATGAAGCTAGCCCGACACCTGCCCACGCTGAGGGCGTCGCACCGCATGAGCTGCTCTCCTGCTCCTGCCCATCAGGTCGGGTAAGGGTAAACCGCTTTTCAGCGAAAGGGGAGCGGCATACGTCTCTAAAATTTAACTACCCCTAGCAAGAAGTAAGCCAAAGAGGGTCGTGGCTCCAACTGGGAGTTGAGCCTGCTGGAAGCCTTGATAGTCAGTAGCCCCCAGCGAGCCGACTCCCTATCGACGCCACCACCCCAAAGAGATCCAAGGATGAGCGTAGTGCGCGCTCAGGGGAATAGATCGTGTAAAAATATGTGATGGCGTGAACAAAGTGGCACCCCTCACCGCATCGAGCCAAAACCTGCACGATATTTGAAAAGGCTAGATGACATACGATGAAATAACCGCATGGACCGCCCGTCACCATTTAATCCTTAAAATGGGCCTTTCAATCCAGCAAACTTACCATTTAATCTACTATCCGTGGTTTTGGTATGATTCGCTTTCGCAAGCTGCATAGTTTTTGCCGTTATGATTTGAAGTTTACAAGATGCTGAAATCAGGATGCTTGCAAAATTTTGACAGCTTAGTAATAGTCGAAAAATAACCTCCCTTTTTCCATTTTAGGCAAAGAAATACAACAGCCTGGTTATCAGATTTTTACTTTGCGCCTTTGCGTGAAACAAAAAGGGGAAGTTATTCTTTGAGCCTCACTTAACAACTCAAATTATCACCATGGAAAGCTTTGCTGCCAATGCACCGAGAAATCTTCTCGGCACTCTTCTCTTATTCTCGGAGCTCTTGTTGGTCATCTTGGGTAGCGTCTTGAGTTACCAGCTCCAAGGGTCTGTCTCTGCCGAATGGGAGCAGTCTTTCTTCTATATTTTTACTTTGACAGCCCTTGCATGGCTTAGTATGGGCCTCTTGATCGGAAATTATGGTTCGCCTGCGCTCTCCGATTCTCGGTTGGTGATAAAGGCAACCTTTCTAACTTTTGCCCTACAAGCTCCTCTCGTGTGGACCCTGGTTTGGGTGCAAAGCGTACAGATGAGCTATACGCTGCCCGTTGCCTATCTATTAGAAAGTTCTCTGTTCACCTTACTATTCGTCGTGGCGTTTCGATACAGTATGTCCCAGCTTTATGCCCGTCGTAAGGCCTTCTATCGTGACTACCGCGCGGTAATCGTGGGATCAGGTCGCTCTGCTCTAGCCGTCGAAGGCTTTCTCCGCTCTCGCTCT
>CAYVAP010000245.1:3205-7010 GCA_964449365.1 uncultured Bacteroidia bacterium | reverse complement strand
TGGGCTACGAAATGGGTGACCGCACGCTCAATCTCATCCTGCCGGTGGGCATCAGCTTTTATACCTTTCAGACGTTGAGCTACAGCATCGACGTGTACCGGGGGCGGCTCAAGCCGAGCCAGGATCTGGTGGGCTTTTTGGCCTTCGTGGGCTTTTTTCCGCAGTTGATCGCGGGGCCCATCGAGCGGGCGGCCAACTTGATGCCGCAGTTTGCCAAGGCCCGCAAATTCGACGATGAAAAGGCCAAAGATGGTCTGCGGCAGATTTTGTGGGGCTTGTTCAAGAAGGTGGTGGTGGCCGATACCCTGGGCGAGTACGTGGGCTTCATCTTGGGCAAACCCGAAGCCTACAGTGGCAGCATGCTGCTGATGGGGGTGATTTTCTTTGCCTTTCAGTTGTACGGCGATTTCTCGGGGTACTCTGACATAGCCATTGGCACGGCTCGCTTGCTGGGCTTCAACCTGATGCGCAACTTCAACTACCCCTACTTTGCCCGCGACATCATGGACTTTTGGCGGCGCTGGCACATATCGCTCACCACCTGGTTTCGCGACTATGTGTTCCTGTCGCTGAGCGGCGGCAAAGCCCCCACCACGCAGGGGGCCATCATCCGGGGATTTATCATTACTTTCGCTATCAGCGGCTTGTGGCATGGGGCCAATTGGACCTTCGTGGTGTGGGGCCTGCTGCACGGGCTGTACCACATCCCTTATCTGCTGTTTCCGCAGTTGAAAGTCAAGATTCAGGAGACGCGTCCCCCCTACACCCTGCGGGGCACTCTCAAGGCCGTCGGGCAGGTGTCGCTCACCATGGCGCTGAATTTGTTTGCGCTGGTGTTTTTCATGGCCAAAGACCTGAGCTATGCCATCAAATACTACGACCTGATGTTTTCGCAGAGTCTTTTTACCGTGCCGGAGTTGTACAAGCGCAAGCTGTTTTGGCTGGCGCTATTCGTAGGGGTGGAGTGGTTTCAGATGCAACACAACAAAAAGCATCCCCTGGAAATCGAGCGTTGGCCGCTGCCCCTGCGCTGGGGCGCGTATTATGGCCTGGCTCTGGCCGTGCTGTACTACAACTACGACCGACAAGCATTTATCTACTTCCAGTTTTGAGGGTTGATTTTTTGAGAGATCGAATGCAGGAGGGCCGAGAGGGCCCACGATTGCGACTCTCGAATTGCGAATGCCGAATTTCCCCATGATCAAACGCCTTTCTATCCGCTTCGCTGTGTTTGTGTTGCCCTTGCTGCTGCTGCTGGGGGGATTGGAGTACCTGCAGTGGCAACTGCCCAACAACTACACCCACAAGCGAACCTGCCTGGAGGCAGGACTGGACGACTGGCAAACCTTGGTGCTGGGGAGTTCGCATAGCTACTTGGGGGTAGACCCGGCCTACCTGCCAGGCAACGCTTACAATTTCGCCTACACTGCACAGACGTTGTACTTCGATCAGTTTTTGCTGGAGAAATACATCGCAGATATGCCTGCGCTGGAGCGGGTCATTTTACCGATCTCTTATGGCTCGCTGGGATCGGAGTCGTATCGCAATCCCGGCATTTATGACAAGACTTATTACTATGCGCATTTTTATGGCAGCCGGGCTTTTACCGATTGGTGGGATATTTCCTGCCACAGCCGAGTGGCCTTGTTTACGGTCAAGCGATCAGTAGACCGGACCACCAGCTATTACGCCACCGATGATTCGCTGCTAGAGTGTCGAAGGGATGGCTTCTATGACCTAGCTTTCCAGCGCGACTTGGATCAGAATGCCAAAGAGTCGGGGGCCTTTCACAGTCAATATTTCGACGAGGCGCTGATCGGTACCAATCTGGACTATCTTGATCGCATGATCGAGCTGTGCGAAAAGCATCAGGTGCAGCTATACCTGATTTCTACCCCCATGTGGCCTAGCTATTTGGAGCATATCGATCAGGATCGGCTGGCCCTGACCGTGGCCAAAATCGACTCGGTGAGCCGGACCCATCAGATTCCCTACTGGAACGATATCGACCATGCGCGCTTCGAGGCCGCCGACTTTTACGACGCCAACCACCTCAGTGCTCGAGGGGCCATGACTTACACCCAGATGCTAGCACAGCGTATTGAGACCTTCGAAAACCAACCGTCTGACTCTTCGTCCCTGGTGCTCGTCCCATAAAGACATGCTGGTTATACTGGAAAGGGGTTGAATGGAAGCATTGCTGATTTGTTGAATATTCTGGCGGTAAGCTATTTAGGGCTAGCTCAAGCTCTACAATCCTTCCGCTAGGAAGGATAAATCATTTTTTCTTTTCAAGAACCATTGGTCCGTAGATTTAGGCCATTGAAAGTGGATCGTTGAACATTCCATGCGTTTTTGCGCATCTTTATGGTGGGAAATCTTGCTCACGCTCTGTGAGAGATAGCTTGCCATGTTAGGAATCGACACTATGCGTATTTATCTCCAACTGCTCAGTTTGGTCTTGATATTTTGGCTGGGCTTGTTCCAGCTTGCTGTTGCACAGCCAATCAGCCTCGAAATCAACGGTGAACCTGTGAAACTGTATCGCGACCATCGGTCGCTTTCGGTTTGTTTCAAGGAGCCCACGCTGTTGCCCGAAGTGTCAGCCAAACATGCGGGGGTGAGTAGCGCCATGGCAGGGGGACGTAAAACGCGCTGGACGGCGCTGGCGTGGGCGGGTAAAGATGCTGAAATGGCTCCCGAGGTAGCTCTCATGGCGGCAGGCATTGATCCGGCGACGGTGGCTTACACCAGCTACGGCTGGAAAAATGAGGCGGGTAAGACCTTCTGGTTCGATCGACGCATTGCGTACCGCCCCAGTCTCACCTTTGGCCGTGAAGCTGCGCAGGAATTGCTGTCGGCCTTTTCTGGAGCCCATCTGGGCCAAACGCCCACTGGCTTGCCCTTTGTGGCTGTGTCTCGCGACGAGGACATCATCGCCGTAACCCAAGCCTTGCAGGCCAGCGGTTTGGTGGCGTGGTGCCAGCCAGAGTTTCGCAGCCAAGCCAGTAGCAACACCGTGATGAGCGAGCAGCAAGTCATGGATTCTGCATGCGCGCCTAGCGATCCTCATTTCGCTGAGCAGTTTTATGTGAACAATACCGTCACCAGTAAATATCCGACGCTTACCTACCCGTATTGGACCCCCAGCCAGAGTGGCACGGATATCAACGTCCTCGCAGCCTGGTGCCAAAGTCTGGGCAGCAGTGCCATCACGGTGGCCGTGGTGGATGAGGGCCTTGAGGCGCATGAAGATTTGGAAGATAGCGCTGGCCATAGTCGGGTAGTGGGGGGCTATTACACTGATTCCGCTTACGTGGGGAATGGTGAACCCGTGAACCCCGGCGATGCGCACGGGCAAGCGGTGGCAGGCATTGTAGCCGCTTCGCACAATGCCGTGGGTCCCAGCGGCGTAGCTCCTCACATCAGCCTGCTAGGCGTGTGGATCGACAAAGGGTCAGGCGGCTCCGATCTGCAGCGGGCCGACGGCATTCGCTGGGCCTACCAAAACGGAGCTGACATCATCCTCAACGCCTGGACCTATGATTTCTGCACCGGCTTTGCTTCGCAGGCCCTCGAAGATGCCATCGACAGTGCGCAGGTGTATGGTCGCGGTGGGCTAGGCTCGCTGGTGGTGTTTTCGTCGGGCTATATTTTTGAAGACAACGATCCTAGCTGTGTGCGCTATCCGGCGAACTTGCCTCAAGTGCTCACCGTGGGCGCGATTGGTCCCGGTGGAGACCTTTACGCACGGAACAGCAGCTCTGGGGCAGGAATCGCTCGACAGCCTCTGGGGGGCGTATCG
>CAYVAP010000245.1:0-3195 GCA_964449365.1 uncultured Bacteroidia bacterium | reverse complement strand
AGCTCTGGGGCAGGTGCTTTGCCTCCCGACTACGCCCCCTACGGCCCCGAAATCGATCTGGTGGGTGTCTCGGGCTTCAGCCGCGACATCTCGTTCATCAGCGCCCTGGACCGCATGGGCGACCTGGGGTACAATACCAGCTCGGTGAGCTACACGGAATATCCCGACCGCGCCTACACCATGTACTTTGGGGGTACTTCCAGCGCGGCTGCGCAGGTGGCGGGGATCGCGGCGCTGATGCTCGACGTCAATTCTTCTCTGTCGCATCAGCAATTGATGAATATGCTCACCGGCTCTGCCGTTGATGTAGGGCCTACGGGCGTCGATAGCCGCTTTGGGGCAGGCATCGCGGATGCGTCTGCGGCGGTGGTGCAGGCTGCCAGCAGTCCCTTTCCTGTGGAGTGGGGATACTTTGCTGGCGAGGCCAAAGGCGAGCAAGTGCGCCTGAGTTGGCAGACTTTGCAGGAAATCAACAACGACCGCTTCGTGATCGAACGCAGCCACGGCGCGGGCTTCGTGGCCATCGGTGAGGTGCAAGGACGCGGCAACACCACGAAGGCGAGCAGCTATGCGTTTTTCGATGCCACACCGCAACCGGGCAGCAATGTCTACCGCCTACAGCAGGTCGATCTGGATGGAGGCATCAGCTATTCTAAGCGCGTCGAGGTCAGCTATCTGCCCCAGCAACAAACCCTATCCAGCGTGACTCCCAATCCTGCGCGGGATCGTTTTCACTTCGAAGTCTACGGGCAGCAGCGAGAGGTCGTGTACTACGAGTTGACCGACCTGCAAGGCCGTGTGCTGCGCCAGGGCAAAGCCGTGGTAGATGAGCGGGTGCATGGGTTTTCCGTAGAGGTAGGCGACGTAGCGGCGGGGCTTTACTTCCTTGCGGTGCGCAATGACGACTTCGCGCTGGGGGTAAGGCGGCTGATCGTTCGCCCCTGATTTTCACGCGGGGAAAATTCTGCTTTAGGCCGGAGACCCCCCGAGCGAGCGGCTGGCTTCACAATCTCTTCAGGAAATGAGATCTAAGCCTCCTCTTGCCCTTGTTCCCTCGCCAAACAACTCGTTAATTTGAAACTGGCCTTTCGGGCCGGGCAAGGTCGCTCGTCCGAGCAGGCAAAGTCCCCCCATGCGAAGCCTCGACCCTACTCAAATTCCTATCCCTGAGCTACACCAATACTTAATTGGGACCGTAGCTCCCCGGCCCATCGCTTTCGTGAGCAGCCTCTCTGCCGAGGGGGAGCCCAACCTTGCGCCGTATAGCTTCTTCAATGTCTTTGGTTCCAATCCGCCCGTGGCGGTGTTTTCGGCCAACCGCCGGGTGCGCGACCACAGCACCAAAGATACCCTCAGCAACGTGGAGGCTACCCGCGAAGTGGTGATCAATCTGGTAAACTACGACATCGTGCAGCAAATGACTTTGGCCAGCGTGGAGTACCCGCATGGGGTGAGCGAGTTTGCCAAGGCAGGACTGACGCCCATTCCTTCGGAGGTGGTCACGCCCTTTCGGGTAAAGGAATCACCGGTGCACCTAGAGTGCAAAGTAGAGCAGATGATTCCTACCGGCGATAGTGGGGGGGCAGGGACCCTGATCGTATGCCGCATCGTGCGCCTGCACATGAGCGAGCACATTTTCGACGAAAATGACAAAATCGACCCGCAGCGCATCGACCTGATGGCCCGTATGGGCAGGGCATACTATTGTCGGGCCCAGGGCGAGGCCGTGTTTCCCATCCTGCGCCCGGTCAATCGCATCGGCATGGGCATCGATCAGTTGCCTGATCATATCCGCCTCAGCCCCGTACTCACCGGCAATGACCTGGCCCAGTTGGCGGCCTTTCCCGAAATGCCTCCTTTCGACGAAGCCACCCTCAGCGATCCCGAGGTCATGAACGCTCGGGCAGGCAATCAGCAGGACATGAGCCGCCGTCTACACCTTCATGCGCAGCAAGCCATCGCCAAGGGAAACATTGATCTGGCCTGGCAGGTACTGCTGAGTGAAGCGGTTTAGTAACGCTCAAAAAATAAGTTGGCCTTCTTCGTTTGAGAATAGGAGATCGAGAGGTTGAGAGTTCGAGAGATTGAGAGGTTGAGACTAAGAGATTGTACGTCCTAAAGTCTCACCATCTCAGGATCTCACCATCCCACCATCCCACCGTCTCACCATCTCAGGATCTCACCATCTCAGGATCCCACTATTCCACCATCTCACCATCTCACCATCTCAGGATCTCACTATCCCTCTTTGATCTATAATAGGATCTCTAGCCACTGATCACCGCGCCCCGGTTTTTCCTGATTCAATGTCGGTGCGCACCCAGAGCGGGGCCGAGAGCTCGGTAAGACGGCAACAAGAAGCCGCAATCCCCCTGCTGAGACGCCGGTGAAGGGATCCCTCCCGATCCAAACCGCACACCTGCCACGCTACATTCGCTCGGCTCCAAGTGGCACGGAGTGCCATGGTACAGGAGCCTACTCCGCAGCTTGGTAGATTTGCATTTTTCTTTGCGTTGGCTTGGTAATCTGCTAACGAGAGGGGAGTACTTTTAGGGAGTTAATAGATTGATAATCAGGGTTTGAAATCTCAGTGGGAGGCGGTAAATTCGATTTTCCAATTTTTGATCGTAACCCACGTTCGCTCTCGATTAAATAGTCCTTTCACTATGGCTCAAGTCAAAGCTACGGTCCAGCAGACCGCTACTACCCACCCTTCTCCCTTCGACTCTATGCTGGCCCGCTTCAATGCGGCGGCTGATATCATCAACCTCGACCAGCGCTACCGCGATGTGATCAGCTCTCCCGAGCGAACCATCATCGTGAGCATGCCCGTGAAGCTCGACGATGGCACCACCCGTGTCTTCGAAGGCTACCGCGTGATCCACTCTACCGTGATGGGCCCCTCTAAGGGCGGCATTCGCTTTGCCCCTTTCGTCGACCTCGACGAGGTCAAGGCCCTGGCCGGCTGGATGACCTTCAAATGTGCCCTGGTGGGCCTGCCCTACGGCGGGGCCAAGGGCGGCATTACCCTCAACCCCAAAATTCGCAGCACCGACGAACTCGAGCGCATCACCCGCGCTTATACCCGTGCCCTCAAGGATGTCTTCGGCGAAGATAGCGACATCCCCGCCCCCGACATGGGCACGAGCTACCGCCAGATGGCCTGGATATTTCTCGAATACTCCCGCATCTATG
>CAYVAP010000244.1:0-7033 GCA_964449365.1 uncultured Bacteroidia bacterium | reverse complement strand
TATTTCCTTATTCCCTTATACCTTATTCCCTTATACCTTATTCCCTTATACCTTATTCCCTTATTCCTTATTCCCTTATTCCTTATTCCCTTATACCTTATTCCCTTATACCCTCATACCCTTACACCCCTGACCGTTCATGTAGGTGAGGCTTCTATCTTTCCTCGTTTTTTTGCATCTTCGAACATGAATCCCACTCAGCTCAACGAAATCGCTGCGCTGGCTGCGCACTACGTCAATACCACTGATCGACACATTTTCCTGACTGGCAAGGCTGGTACGGGCAAGACCACTTTTCTCAAGTACATCGTCGATCATACCTACAAAAACACGGCAGTGGCTGCCCCCACGGGTATCGCGGCCATCAATGCCGGCGGCGTGACCCTACACTCGCTGCTGCAACTGCCCTTTGGCACCTTCGTACCAGACAATATCCCCATTCCCGAGGGGCGCTTGCAGCTCAATACGCCCAAAACCCTGGGGCAGCGCATGCGCTTCAGTCGGCGCAAGCGCGCCTTGCTGCGCGAACTGGAGCTACTCATCATCGACGAGGTGAGCATGCTGCGGGCTGATTTGCTCGACTGCATCGACCTGACCCTGCGCTCGGTGCGCCGCCGCAAAAGCGAGCCCTTTGGGGGCTTGCAACTGCTCTTCATCGGCGACCTGATGCAACTGCCGCCCGTGGTCAAGGAGGAGGAGAAGCCCATTCTGAGCCAGTATTACCGCAGCAGCTACTTCTTCGAAGCGCATGCTCTGCGAGCCGCGCCGCCGTTGTCAGTAGAGTTGCAAAAGATCTACCGCCAGAGCGATCAGGTCTTCATAGATCTGCTCAATCGCCTGCGCCACAACCAGCAGACCGAGGCCGATCTCGCGCGCCTCAACCAGCACTACGACCCGGCGTTTTGCGAGAGCAACCCTCGCGGCTACATTCACCTTACCACCCACAACTACAAAGCCGACCGCATCAATCAGCGGCGACTCGACGATCTGCCCGGTAAGCCCTACCGCTACGAGGCCACCATTGAGGGCGATTTTCCCGAAAATCTCTGCCCTCTGCCCAAAACCCTAGAGCTGAAGCTGGAGGCCCAGGTGATGTTCGTCAAGAATGACTCTAGCGGCGAGGGGCGCTTTTTCAACGGCAAAATCGGGCAGGTATCGCGTCTGGAAAATGACCGCCTGTGGGTGCGCTTTGACGACACCGCCGAAGAGATCGAGGTGGAAACCCACGAGTGGGAGAACAAGCGTTTTACCCTCAACGAGCGGAGCAACGAAGTGGACGAGCAGACCTTGGGGCGCTTCATCCACTTTCCGCTCAAGCTGGCCTGGGCGGTGACGGTGCACAAGAGCCAAGGCTTGACCTTCGAAAAGGCCATTCTGGACGTGGCGCAGAGCTTTGCGCCGGGGCAGTTGTACGTGGCGCTCTCGCGACTGACCTCGCTGGAGGGCTTGCGCCTGGCCTCTCCCCTCCCCCAGCGACCGCCCGCCATCGATGCGGCGCTGCGGGCCTTCATCGATGACTTTCCCAATCAGCAGCAGTTGGAGGCTGATCTGCAACGCGATCGCCGGACGTTTTTGCGCAAGCTGAGCGAAAGCGCCTTCGACTTTCGTCCCCTGCTGAGCAGCCTATCGGTGCATCGTCGCAGTTTTGATAAGGCCGAAAACCGCTCGGCCAAGCAGCAATACCTGCCTTGGACCGAGCAGTTGATCGCCGATACCGAGCCGCTAGAAAAGACCGGGGCCAAATTTATGCGGCAGGTAAATCGGCTTTTGCAGGAGGATGCGGCGCTGAGCCACCTCAACGAGCGCAGCCAAAAGGCGCTGGGCTATTTCGAGCCCCAATTGCAAGAACTGAGCAAGCGGGTGCAGACGCAACTGCACAGCGTGGCGGGGCAGCGACAATTGAAGAGTTACCAAGAGGAGCTAGAGACGCTGGTAGAGCTATTGGCCCTGCAAATCAGGATGGTCATGAAATTTTGCCTCTTGGTGCAGGAGAGCGCCGCCGGACGCATGCCCAGCAAGGAGCAACTGCGTGAGTGGGAGCAGCAACACGGGCCGCCGCGCTTGCCCAAGCCTAAGAAAAAACCTACCGCCGAGATCAGCTATGGGCATTTTCGGGCGGGAAAATCGGTGGAGGAAATCGCCGCTGATCGCGATTTGACGGTCAACACCATTTTTGGCCATCTGGTGCAATACGTAGAGAAGGGCTTGGTACCGATCGAGCGGTTGATCGACACCAGCCGATTGCCGGAGATCGAAGCGGCCATCGAGGCCTGCGATCCGCCGCTGCTGAGCGCCATCAAGGCCAAGCTGCCCGAAGAGATCAGCTACGAGCAGATCAAGGCGGTGGTCGCGCATCAGAAGCGCGAGCACTCGGCATTAGAAACTCGCGATTCGTAGTTTGCCGACCATAGATTCCGAATCACGAATTTTTTACAACTGCTTTATGAGGATCTTGGTCTCGATGAGGATCGGCCACTCCATTTCCCCCATGGACCCGCCGCGCATGCTGATGTTACCTGATAAATTTTGAGTGAGGGTACCCTCTTTAAGCAGTCCAGTGCTACGATTGACCTGTAAGATACCTGATTGCTGCCCGGCCAATTGGTACGAGAGCTCCATTTCGCCCATCTTTGTGGGAGGGGCACCTTCGATGGGGGTGATTTCGCTTTTCGCGCCGAGAGTCAGGACGCCATCTTCGGCTTTGGAGAGGACGTAGTCGGTTTCGAGGTGCAGAGCAGTCGTGGCTTTACGATCTTCTACCACCTCCCAATGCTCTCCCACCTTGATAGGTTTTTCGGGATAGTAGCCGCTCAGAGTGGTCATGTTACTCTTGATAGACGACTCGCCAAACTGCTGCTTGAGGGTCAGGCGCATTTGCGGATCGATGGACCGCTGAGCCGAAACTTCTTCGAAGATCTGGTCGATCAGGCTGTCGACTCCCATCACCGCAAGGACTTTCCCCTGCTGATTCATGGTCATCGTGAAGCTCTTTCCGGCAGTGGCAGCAAAGCCGATGGCCTGGGGGGCAATGTTTTCTGGTGGATCTTGTGAGTCGTAGGCGATGCTACCCATGGGGCTGGCTTGCTCATACACGACCCGCTCGTAAGTAACCTCGATGGTGTAAATGTCATCTTCGCTGCGGTCTAATACTTCTTGCCGATAGGTGTAGCCAATGGTCTGATCGATGGTTTGCGCATTGCCCATCACGGTCTGCTGTATGTACTGATCGTTGATGATTTCGAGGGTGTAATCGTCGCCTACCTCCAAGTCGAGACGGAGGTCGACTTTCTTGGAGCCGCCCAGGAGAGCACAACCAGACAGCAGCACCGCGATCATCAGGCTGGCCCAGAAAGAGATCGTAGCATTTCGCATGGGAAAATGGGATTGGAAGATTGATCAAATTCAGAAAGTCGCTGAACCTTTTTCACAAAAAAGCCCCAACCAAATGGCCAGGGCGGTTTTTTAGATGATGATGGCCTGGGGCGTATCAGCCAGCTGATACCAATTCAATATCAAACACCAGGTCTTTGCCAGCCAAAGGGTGATTGGCATCTAGCACGATTGACTCAGGTTTGAGCTCATGCACCACTACGTTGGCTACTTGACCATTGCCCTGCTGCACCTGTAGGGCTTGTCCTACTTGAGGATCAAGATCTGGGGGCACCTGCTGCTTCGATATTTCGATCAGCATATCGGGATTGCGGTCGCCATAGGCGTCCTTAGGTTCTATTTCAACGGTGGTGGAATCGCCTACTTCCATGCCAACCACTGCTTTTTCGAAGCCGGGGATCAACTGACCAGATCCCAATTGGAAGGCTAGCGGTTCGCGATCGCGAGACGAATCAAATACAGAACCATCCTTGAGCTTGCCAGTGTAGTGGACTTTGACGTTGTCTCCGTTTTTAACAGCCATAGGCTTGAGTGAATGCTTTTTGATGTGAAATGGTGTTCAAGTTACTAATTTTTATGGGCAATGCCTAATGAGCGCTGTCCAGGGGGGTAGAGGGAATAGGGGGAATAGGTGGAATAGGGTAGTCAGGTACAGCATTTACCTACCGTTCATATTGGCTCACTCAGTGGCCGCCCAAGCGGCTATATGTACTTTCAACCTTTCACTTTCCACTTTCAACTTCCCCATCACTCGACCACCGAAAACTTCCCCGTAAACGCCTCTACCCCCTCCTGCTGGGTGGTCACCTGATAGATGTACACCCCCGGTCGCAGGCGCTTGCCCGTCTGGCTGATGAGATTCCAGGTGAAGCCCCCGTCGCCATCGGTTTCTTCCAGGCGGGTGACAAAGCGCCCTGAGAGGGTAAAGACCTCGATGCTGGCTTGCCGGGTAAGGTTGGCAAATCGCATCCCTTCGAATTGACCATGGGGGCGCACCGGGTTGGGATAGGCAAAGACCGAGCGTAGGTCCTGCCGGAAGGAAGAAAAGGTTGCGGTATTGCCCTCGGGGCAGAGGCAGGTCTCATTGAGTGCGCAAAGGTCGCGCACCGTGATAGAGAGCGGATAGCCCAGCGAGCCAAAGCGCGCCGTAGCGATGGTAATCTCCACCCCGTCCATCTGATCACCGGCCCAGGCCACGTCGATCACCTCGCCGCTGGGTTGGAGCTGGTAACGCTCAGGGTCCAGGGCCAGGGTTTCATCTAGGGGGAGGTTGAAGCGAAGGCGGGCCCGCTTATCATCCAGGATTTGCCACTGGGCGAGGTGCAGGCAGTTGTCTTTCTCATTTTCAAAGAAAAAGCTTGCCTCCGCGAAAGCTGGATCGAGTAGCACCCCACCTGCACTGGCAAAGGTCGTATCGATGGTCAGGCGGTTGTTGGCGCTGATGAAGTTGCGGGTGAAGCTCACCAGCAGCCGCTGGCCGTTTGGGGCAGTCTGGATGACGGCATCCGCCGGTATGCTATCGTTGAGGCGCATGAGGCTGCGCTGATCGGGTTGATCGGCTACCCCCTGGCTAAACCAAAGGGCCGCCTGCTGCGGACTAGTAGCCCGCGCCGAGTCGAGGCGCAGGCGCGGACCGGGCGTGCGTACCACCGCGTTGCCAAAGCCGCTCACGGCGGGGCTGAGGCTAGGGTTGAGCGCCCGCAGCACGTAGAGGTACGGCGTACCTGCCACCACGTCGCGATCTTCGAAGCGACTCACCTCGCCTATGGTGATGACCTGCGCGGTGTCGTTGGTCGCAGGGTTGGGCAAGCGCCACAGCTCATAGCCCGTGGCGTTGGGGGAAGGTTGCCAGCGCAGGCGTACGTGGTCTGGCCCCAGCACCACAGCCTGCAACTGCGTGATCGCAAGGGGGCCTTGCTGGTCGAGGTCTTTTTGAAAAAACTTGAGCGAGTCGATACGTCCCAGGCCCAGCTCGTTTTGCCCGTCGCCGTCGATGTCGCCGATCACGTGCTGTGCCGCCAGCGAGCCGTAGTAAAACCAACTGAATTGGTACTGCCCATTCTCATACTCCAGCACGTAGGTGCGCGGGTAAGTGGTGAAGGCCAATTCATCGGCGGGATCGGCGTCGAGGTTGCCCGCGGTAGCTGCGTTGGTGCCTTCCAGGTCCAGGTCGTAGAGGTAATCTTCCCAGACGACCTCATACTGATCGTTGCCCGTGGCTTTGAAGATGCGCAGCCACCAGTAGGGTGGGTCATATTCGAAATCGGTGTTGCGCAGGGGCGAGGTGTGGGCCGCCACAAAAAACTCTGGCTGTCCATCGCCGTCGAAGTCGCCCTGGGTGAGGTAGCTGCCGGCCTTGGTGAGCGCACTGGTATCCACCAGGGTGCTGACGTAGTCATTGCCGCCGCGATGCTCGTAGACCAGCACATCCCCGTCGAAGTCGCCGTACACCACCTCCGTCTGCCCATCGCCGTCGAAGTCGGCCACCAGCACCCGCGGCGCGATGGAGCCTTCATAATTACCACTGAGATCGGTCAGCTCCGCCACCTGAGCGAAGCCATTGCCCTGCCGCGCAAAGACGAAGTAATCTTCGAAGTCCTTGACCAACAGCTCTGGCTGCGCATCGCCATCGCTGTCAGCCAATCGAGCGGCGTAAAAACCGTTGCCCTCGTTGCGATAGATCACCTGGTCGGGAAAGGCGTTGGGCGCAGCCTGCTCCAGCAGGTAGAGCGAATCGTTGACCGAGACCAACAACTCGCTCAGGCCGTCGCCATCGCTATCGGCCACATCACGGGGAATCAGCACCGGGCGTTGGGTGACACTGTCTACCTTGCGAAAAAAGCTGCCGTTGAATTCGTAGCTATAGAGAGTAGTCAGCCCCAACTGTGAGCCAAAGGGGTTGATCACCACTTCGGGCAAGCCATCCTGATCGAAGTCGGTGGGGCGCTCGATCATGCGCCCGATGGGCAGGCCGTAGCTGGATTCGGTCCAGCCATCTTGATTGAGGTAGCCCCCGTCAAAGGTGAAGGTCTGTATTGGCGTTTCGCTGCGCAGGCCAGCGGCGTTGGTGGAGGCGAGGTACCATGCGTAGTCGCCAGGGCTGAGCTGATCGCGGGTGAGCAGGATTTCTACGTTGCGGGTGATGCGGTCGGCGGTGAAGATGTGCCAGAGTCCTACCCCTGCACGTCTGAAGTATAAGGTCTGCTCGGCAGCATCGTCGCTGCGGGCGCGCAGAAAAAAGGCGCGGCTTTCATTGTCCCAGATGGGCGTGGCCAGGATGACCTCTTGTTGCGGCGCAGACTTGTCCCTGATGAAGCGAATGCGATCTTGTCGGGTAGCTCCGTTACTGCGTTGCAGTCGAATGCGCAGGGTGTATTCGCCTTCGGGGAGGCCGCTGAGGTCCCACTGGGCGAGGGTGTCGTTTTGGCGCTGATAGGGCTGATCGGCAATGATCGTTTGCCAATCGCCGTTTTCGGTGGTGCCAAAGCGATACTCGACCCAGTAGCTCTCAAACTCCGGATCGAGCACCGTGCCCACGATAGCCACGGTGTCGCGGGCGCTGCCTCGGTCGTGTTCAGGGGCGAGAATGGCCACGTTGGAAAAGCCCACCGCCTCGAGGGCGCGTAGCAGGTTGATGCGTCCG
>CAYVAP010000243.1:0-7041 GCA_964449365.1 uncultured Bacteroidia bacterium | reverse complement strand
GGGAGAAGAGGTGGAGCTGGGTGGCTACAAACCGGGTCGCGGCTACGCCGCTATCGGTTTGCAGCGGGGCAAAACGGTACACCTGCTCAGCATCAGCTTCAGCAGCGCGCAGAAGGGTATTGCGGCGTGGGAGGAGGAGCGCCTCTGACGGCTGCTTCTGCCCAGGCACTAGTGGGACGAGTTCGAAATTCGTGGTTACACTCAAAAAATCTTGAATGGAGAGTTAGCAGCTAATTGGGGCGCATCTCATTTTGTCGCATCCGCTGCCAACCTTGTTATAACCGCAAAGCCTGCAAAGGTCGCAAATGGTGATCTCCTTCGAGTCCTTCGTGGTTAAGCGACATTTTGAGATGCACCCATTTCGAATTACATATACTAGCCGGAGGGTAGGAGCACCTGCCGTCCGGCTTTGTGTTTCTGGATTTGCTTATGAGGTCAAATTCTCCCAACTTCAACTTTAGATACTCCGAAAAAATGAAACGACCCTCTCCGCGCCGTTTGCTGGCTTACGTTGGGCTGCTGTTGCTGCTCTTCTTGATTGGTTTTTTGAGCTATACCCTGCCGGTGGGTTCAGCTTTTGCGGCCAAGAACATGTGTAGCTGCGTGTTCGTGGCGGGCATGGATGAAGATGTGGTGCGCGCCGTGGAACTGGCCCCTTTTAGCGTGTTTCGCACGGAGGTAGATTATGAGCAGAAGCGCGTAACCGGCTCTTTTCTTGGTTTGCTTAGCGAAACAGCGGTCTATCGCCCGGGCTACGGCTGCACCATGACGGGAGACCTAAAGCCGGAAGTTTTGCAGGCTCGGCAGTATACGCCCCATCAAAACTTGCTCAACCAGGATGCCGACGAGGACTTTTGGCCCCTGGGCGACCGCGACACTCTGTCTTTGCCGCCTGGCATCGATTTGGCCAGGCTCGATGCGGTGGTAAACGAGATGTTCACCGAGCGCCCGGACGAGCCGCAGAAAAATACCCGCGCCCTGCTGGTGGTGCATCAGGGCAAAATCGTAGCCGAGCGCTACGCAGAGGGATTTGATCAGGATACCCCCTTGCAAGGCTGGTCGATGACCAAGAGCGTGATCAATGCCCTGGTGGGCATCCTGGTCAAGCAAGGTAAGCTCGACATATACGCTCCGGCTGCGGTGCCCGAGTGGCAATCGTCCGAGGATCTGCGGCGGGAGATCACGCCCGATCACCTGCTGCGCATGAGCAGCGGCCTGGCTTTCACAGAGTTTTACTTTGCCCGTACCGATGCCACCGAGATGCTGTTTCTCGACGAAGACGCGGCGGCCTACGCCGCGCAGTCGGCCCTGAATGCCCCGCCTGACACTAAGTTTAGCTATTCCAGTGGTTCGACCAATCTGCTCTCGCGGCTGCTACGCCATACCCTGGGGAATGACAGTGTCTACCGAGCCTTTCCCTATCAGGAGTTGTTTGGCCGCATCGGCATGGAGAATGTGGTAATCGAGCCGGATGCTACGGGTACCTACATTGGCTCTTCGTACATGTGGTGCCCGGCCCGCGACTGGGCGCGCTTTGGCATGCTGTACCTCCACGATGGGGTGTGGCAAGGTGAGCGCATTTTGCCCGAAGGCTGGGTCGCATATAGCAGCACTCCTACGCTTACCGCGCCGGGTGGGGTGTATGGGGCACAGTTTTGGACGCCCACCCAAGAGGCAGATAGCGTAGGCTGGTACGAACATTTCGTGTGGCCTCGTGTGCCGGAAGATGCGTTTTTGGCCGAGGGCTTCGAAGGGCAAATGGTGGTGATCATTCCCTCGCGTGAAACCGTGATCGTGCGCCTGGGCGTTACGCTCGATCGCTCGGCCTGGTCGATGGCGGATTTGGTGGGGGACATTCTGGCGTCGCTACCCGCCACCCCATGAAGCTATACTTCAAAGTGGTTGAATGGTAGAGTGGTTGATTTGTTGAATGACCTTTTTATCAATAAGTTACAGTGTCTTACAACGCTAAAATCCTTACGCCACGTAGTATAGATCCGTTTTTTGATCGGTCCTGTTTGAGGGGGGATCTCTGCGTATGGCATGGGGGCAAGGTTTGTTGTCAAACAGAATACTCCTCTACTTCACTTGGTTTGGGTAGCAAAAACAACCGTCCACTCTGGTAACCTCGGGGCAGGCGGGTAAAAATGATAGCTTCGTTTCGCTTGCTTGTCTTTTGTAATCTCGGGGCTGTGCAGTAGCAGCCCAGGAATGTTGCCCTCGATCATTTTGGTTGATAGAGCCCTCAACCCAGCTCTATGACCTGCCATCAGGAATCGAGTGACAACACCATGCATGTTTCTACCATTTTGACCGCTAGCAGTGGTCCTGAAAACGTACCCCCCTCCGAAGCAACGGGTCCGGATGCGGCTGCCCCTCGGATTTTGAGCTTTCAGACCACTGAAGACACCATTCAGATTGGCTATCCGACCATCTTTAGCTGGGAGGTCGAGGGCGCCGATACCCTGACGATCAGTGGTGGGGTAGGGGAGGTGAGCGGAGCAAGCTTCGCGGAAGCCTATTTGACTCAGCCGGGGGTGTATCGCCTCACGGCTAGCAATGAATTTGCCAGCGTGGTAGCAGCGGTAGAGCTGCGGCTGCCCCTGCCAGAAATACACAGCTTTTTTGCTGCAGGATACACCATCAAAATCGGCCTGCCTATCACGCTGATCTGGGAGGTAGACAACGCCAGTGAGGTGATCTTGGAGCCTCACCACGAGCCGGTGACGGACCTGCGGCGTATCGAGGTGCTACCTGATCGCAGCACCACCTACGAGTTGGTGGCCCGCAACGCCAGCGGGGAGGTACGCCGTCAGCTTACGCTCACGCTGCCTCCGCCAGAGGTGCTATCGTTTGAAGGCGACAGTGTTTCTACCGAGGGAGAGCCGATCGAACTTGCCTGGACGGTCGTAAATGCCTATCGGGTGACCATCGAGCCAGGCATCGGGGAGGTAGAAGCCAGCGGTAGCCTGCGGGTGCGACCTCCTGCGCCTTTTCCCAAATATCAACTTTACGCGGAAGGGCATTCCGGCACGGCTTATGCAAGCTTTGAAGTGGTGCGGTTTCCGATCCCGATCGAGCTTGGCGGCTTGGAGGTAGAATTTGACCAACTACTCACTATGGCTCAGCATTCGACGCAAGACTCATCAATCCAGGTGCCTACTCCTGAGGAGGTCCTTCAGGAGATGCCCATGGACGCCCCCGAAGGCAATCCCTCGGCAGAATTGCCAGCAGATATGGACCTGGCTGAGGATCCGCGGATTCGTCGGGTACAGGAAATGGACCTCGCCCCAGAGATGCTCAGCATGCAAAAAGCGCATGTTCGGGTAGAAATCGTTAACGCCCTGCGCAAAATCAAGCGCATCCTCAAGCGCAAGCTTCAGTCCTAGCCATTAGTCTTGCGGTTCAAAGTTCAAGGTTGAAAGTTGCCCAAGCTGCGCAGAGCCAATCAGGGCTATTTGCCTGTAGTGCTTCGCATTCGAAATTCGTAATCAGGAATTCGTAATCGAAAGTGCTTCTAGTTAATGTTTTATGCGAATTTTGAATGGGTAATTACTTCATTCCGAAGGCACTGATGCTTCGCATTCGAAATTCGTCATCAGGAATTCATAATCGAAAGTGCTTCTGGTCAATGTTTTATGCGAATTTCGAATGGTTAATTACTTCATTCTGAAGGCACTAGTCATCCTCATCACCGCCTTGATCTAGCTTCATCGATCATCTTATGGACGCTTATCAGAACTATTCTGCTTACGACCAGGCTGCCGAGCGCCCCGGTACGTTCAAGCGCTTCTTTTTCGCCTGTGCCGGCGCCTATTTGCGCATCTTGGAGGTAACGCCCTCTGAACACGCCAAGTATGTGGGGATCGGAGCGACGATTTTTCTCACGGGTTGCTTGGCGGTGATCAGTGGTTCCTTTGCAGTGTATACCCTGGTGCCCAACATATTTGCCGCTATTCCGGCCGGGCTGTTGTGGGGGGCGCTGATTTTCAACCTCGACCGCTACATCGTCTCTTCCATTCGCAAGGAGGGCAAGACCTGGCATGAGTTCGGAATGGCCCTGCCTCGTCTGTTTTTGGCGGTGCTTATCTCGCTGGTGATCACTAAGCCCATCGAGGTGGAGTTGTTTAGTAACCAGATCAACTCAGAGCTCTTTGCCTACGTGACTGACCTGGAAGAGGAAGCTACGCGCACCCTCGATCATAAACTGGGGCTGGATTCGATTCGCAGCGAGCTGACTCGCCTGGACAGCATGCGCCTGACCTACAAGCACCGCAAGGCCAGCCGCCCCAATTCTTACACCTATGATGAGGCTTCGGGTGAATATCAGACGGCCAAGTCTCGCTACGATAGTCTGGCCAAGATCTATCTGCCGCGCATCAAGGCCAATAAGGCGACCCGCAGCAGCCTTTGGACCAATTACGGGGTGAAGCGCACCGTGACCGATGAGGCTGGCAACACCCGCGAGCGTTGGGTGTTGCCCGAAAAGTACCAAAGTCGCAACCTCGCTCTCTACAGCGCGGCTCAGCAGTATGAGGAGTTATTGGCGGAGGCGGAGAAAGACCCTCAGTCGGTCGAAAAAGTGCGACAAAGCGCTCGTCAGGAGTTTTCGCAGAGCGTGGAGGAAGAACTGACACTGCTACAAGCTCGGCGTGATGAGCTGGTAGCCCGCAAAGCGGAGGTGGAAGCTACTCGCAAAGAAGAACTTCCCGCAGCCATTGACAAGGCGCGTAAATATGGCGTAGGCTTTCCCGCCAAAATCCAGGCCCTAGAGCGCATGAAAGAGCGTGACTCTTCCATCTGGTGGATGAGCAACATGATCGTGCTGCTCTTTATCATGCTGGAAACCTCGCCAGTCTTCGTCAAGCTCATCACCAAGCGTGGCCCCTACGACTACCTACTCAGCCGCATCGAGCATCAGCGCAAAGTGGAGTCTCTGCGCCAGATATCTGACATGAACTATGACCTCAACGCCACTATGCGCCTGCGCTCGCGCCAAGCCCAAGGCTACACCAACGGCAGCGCCCGCAAGGAAGAGCCGCTTTCAGAAAATTGAGTTAGTGATCAATGATCAATGGTCAATGGTCAGTTAAGAGGGCACCAATCTTTACTGATCAATGTTTAATGATCAATGTTCAGTCAAGAGGGTAGCAATCTTTAATGATCAATGTTCACTTGATAGGGCAGTACTGATCACTGATCCCTGATCCCTGATCCCTAAAACTGCAAATTTATCCCCAGCCCATTGGTACTAACGCTGAGTTGTGAAAGGAGATCTTTGAGGGCTGCATGGTTGCTGTAGTGGTGCAGCAGGTATTGGGTGGTGTCAAAAAGCAGCAAAAATCCCCCCTGTAAAATCAGCGATTGGCCGTAGCCCTTGAACTGATCGGCACGCTCCGTGCCGCGTCGGCTACGCTCGATCAGGTAGCCTCCGGCCGTCATGTAAGTGAAGTTGAGGGCAAGGTTGAAGAGCAGAATCTTCTCGATTTTTTGTTGCTCGTGGTAGGTCTGCCACAGGTCATAGCTGGCCGGATCGCTCGTGTATACGCCGTAGAGGGCGCTAGCGGCCAGGCCCAAGTTGACCACGTTCCAAAAGACATTCATCTCGTGAAAGTAGCGGGTGCTACCTGTGGTCTGGCTGCGCAGGTAGCCACTTACCGCCATGTTGCCCACCGCCCAACCGCCTAGCACGTACATGTTGACGCGGTTGAGGGAGAGACGTTTTTGGTTGATGGGCAGGAGCTGATCGCTCTGCGCCAGTAGGTCAGAAGACAGCAGCATTAGGCAAAGCAGACAGAAGAGGTGAGGGAGGTATTTCATAGGATAAATTTGGAATGGCGGGTTCGCGATTCGAAGTAGAAGCGCAATCGTTACGAATCAAGAATGTTTCATTTCTTATTGCTCGATACCCTGCGCGTCAAATTGCACCACCTCGCCTCCTTCGGTCGCGATGTGAACCTCGATGGGATTGCAACATACTTCGCAGTCTTCGATGTAGGTTTGCTCGGCCACGCTCAGGTCAAGGATAAAACTGATCTGTTGCCAGCAGTAGGGACAAAAGAAAAAGTACTCTTCGGTCATCAGGGTAGATGGGTTTGCCGACAAAACTGAGCTTTTCCCTGAAATGTTGAGGGCAGAGGAAAAATTCTGTGTAGATTGCTAAAGCCCCTTGACCTTGATGACGGGCGGCCTCGACCAAACCTGACTCTCATATCGCTATGAAGCAACTGTTTTTGTTTATCCTGAGCTTTGGGCTGAGCAGCCTCATGGCTCAAGCTTTACCCGAAGTTTCCCTCCAAGACCTGCGTGGAGGACAAGTGATGGCCAGTGAGATCGGCAACGACGGTGGCCCGATGATCGTGAGCTTTTGGGCCACCTGGTGCAAGCCCTGTATCCAGGAGCTAAAGACCATCGAAGAAGAATACGAATATTGGCAAGATGAAACGGGCGTCAAACTGATAGCTATCTCTATTGACGACAACCGGACCGCTGGTCAGGTCAAAAGCATGGTGTATGGCTTTGACTGGCCTTACGAAGTGTACCTGGATCGCAATCAGGCCCTCAAGCGAGCCATGAACGTGGTCAATGTGCCGCATACGTTCTTGCTCGATGGCGAAGGAAAAATCGTTTACCAGCACACCTCCTACATCCCCGGCGACGAGCACGATCTCTATGATCACGTCCTGGAGTTGGTCGAAAAAGCCAAGGCTTCTGGCGAAAACTAGCCTTTTCGACAGAAAGCTGTAGATTTCTGCCCAACGGTAGTTTTTTCCCGCTCAACGCCTTGCTAGCCCCGCTAAGCTAAGGCAAAGAGGGGTAGGCTTCGTTTTCATTTCCCGAACTAGTGAGCTAATTTACTCCCTATCAGATGACAGTGATGCTGCGGGCATCCTGTCGTCTATGATTTATATGCCAAGGAAATATGACGCGAACGATTCAACTCCTTGGACTATGGCTCATCTTGCTTTGGGGAGGCATGGCCATGGCCCAATCTACGGAGACCGTAACTCTGCACATCCGTGAAGAGGGACGCAACGGACC